>NZ_JASVEJ010000019.1:0-76186 GCF_030285425.1 Geitlerinema calcuttense NRMC-F 0142
CCATCCCCCCACCTCTATGAGATATTCCACAAACTGGACGCGCCGCCAGTTTCTTCTCGGCGCGAGTGCAACGGCTGCAACGGTTGCCCTTGCTAGTTGTAACCCGATGGCAAATCAAGCCTCTCGCGGCCTTTCCGCAGAAGCCTTAGAGATTGAACCTGTCGTCGATCCTCGTAGCTTAGAAAAACCTAATCTGACGGTTGGTTTTGTCCCGGTTAATGACTGCGCCCCCTTTGCGGTGGCTTGGAACAAAGGATTTTTTCGCAAATATGGTCTTGACGTTACCCTGAACCGCGAGGCCAGTTGGGGAACCTCCCGCGATGGCATTTTGTTCGGGCGCTTAGATGCTTCTCCGGTTGTGTCTGGGGCCGTCACCAATGCCCGTATTGGGGCAGAAGGGGCGCGTCATGCCCCCTTGTGTGCGGCGATGACGATTCACCGCCACGGGAACGCAATGACGATGAATCAAGCGATGTGGCAAGCGGGACTGCGACCTTGGCCCGACTATCAAGGCAACTTAGAGGAGTTTGGCAAGAGTTTCCGCAGCTATTTTAATAGCATTCCGGCAGACCAACGGATTTGGTCAGTGGTGCTGAGTTCGGCAATTTACGAGTATTTTGTGCGCTATTTAGCGGCGGCGGCCGGGGTGAACCCTGATGAAGAATTTCGCGTGATTATTACGCCGCCGCCGCAAATGGTAAGCAATATGCGAATTGGGGCGATGCAAGCCTATATGGTGGCGGAACCTTGGAATACGCGGGCGACGTTTCCCCTAGGACGCGGGAAGCAGGGCGTTGGCTTTACGTTTGCCCAAGGACGGGAAATTTGGCGAGGCCATCCCGACCGACTTTTAGGGGTGATGGAGTCGTTTATTGAAGAGAACCCCAAAACCTACCGCAGTTTGGTGAAGGCGATGATTGAGGCTTGTCGGTATTGCAGCGATCCGAATAATCGCCAGGAGGTTGCCCGACTGATTACCGATCCGGCGTTTACGGGGGCGAAACCTGCTAATCCGCAAGCGCCTATTGAACAGTTTACCGGGCCGGGAATTGTGGGGAATTACAATTACGGCGGATTTGATAACAAGCAACGCCTGGTGACAACGCCGGAAACTACGATTTTCTTCGATTTACCGGAGGATTTGGCACAAATTCCGGGCGACCATTCTACGTTTTTGTGGCAGTCTCACAGTTTGTGGTTGATGACGCAGGCGGCGCGGTGGGGGCAGATCGATCGACTTCCGGCGAATGCGGAGGCGATCGCCAGACAGGGTTGGCAAACGGATTTATATCGCGAAATTGCTGGAGAAATGGGGATTGAATGCCCCGAAAGCGATTATAAGGTTGAGCCTGCCGAACGGTTTATCGATGCTCAGGCTTTCGATCCGAGCGATCTAGAAGGCTATCTTCGACAATTTCCGATTCGTGCGGGTGCGCCTCAATCTTTCTATCTGTCTTAGCGATCGCTCTCCCCAAATTTTAGGTCTTTGACGGCGTTCAATTCTGTTTTTTTGTATCAGGGAATTCATCCCTCAGAACGGTTTCATGCTATTGATCTAAGGAAGGAATTATGAAAAATTCAACCCATCAAACCGCGCGTTCGACAACTTCTGTCACTTCCGAGAGTGCGTTTTTAGAAATCGAAAATTTAGTCAAAGCCTATCCGACTTCTGAAGGCGATCCCTTAACGATCTTAGATGGCATTGATTTAACAATTGCCCGCGATGAGTTTATCAGTGTTATCGGTCACTCTGGCTGCGGAAAATCAACATTACTTAAGATTGTGGCAGGACTGGAAAACCCCACCTCTGGCTCGGTTCGGCTCGATGGTAAAGAAATTCGCACCCCCGGAGCCGATCGAATGATGGTATTTCAGCAATATTCTTTGCTACCCTGGTTAACGGTGCAAGAAAATGTCCGTCTCGCGGTAGATGAAGTTTTGAAAAAAGCTTCATCTGTAGAAAAAAAGCAGATTGTCAGCGAGCATCTGGCGATGGTGAATTTAACAGCGGCAACAAATAAGTATCCTGACGAACTTTCGGGTGGAATGAAACAACGCGTCGGAATTGCTAGAGCATTGGCAACTCGTCCTAAAATGTTATTGATGGACGAACCTTTTGGCGCATTAGACGCTTTAACCCGTGGCAAACTCCAGCGCCAGGTTTTGGATATTTGGGAGCAGCATCGCCAAGCGGTAATGATGATTACTCACGATGTAGATGAGGCAATTTATATGTCCGATCGCATCATTCTAATGACCAATGGTCCTCAAGCAAAAATTGGCGAAATTATTGAGGTGCCTTTTTCCCATCCCCGAAACTTATCTGAAATGCGCGAAACTCAAGAATACTACGATGTTCGCAATCATGCTTTAGACTTTCTCGATCGCTACTTTACCCAAGACGAATAAATGCTTTCGGTGCTAATTCGTTTGTTTTGAACTATTTCTAGAGAGAGCGAATAATGCAGATCAAATCAATGTTGGTGCGCCTCCAAAACACTTTAGGGTGCGAAAATCTAACAGAGCAACTGGTATTGCTTCCAGGCAGTGCTTACCCCTCCAAATCTTCGCACGCGTCATCGCCTCGCAAGAAAACCCAATCTGTGAACTTAACCGTCGGCTACAATGGTTCGCCGAAAAGTCAAACCGCTTTAGACTTGGCGCTATGGATCGCGCATCAAACCCGCCTCGCGACGCCGCAGCAAGTAGTGGTTCAAGTGATTTATGTGGTGGAACCCTCCGGAACGTATCGCACTGTTCCTGCTCAATTCCCGCAAAGCGCTTCCGCCCAATACGAACAAGCCGATGCTATCCTATGGCAAGCGCGATCGCTCGCGGAAGAGTGGCAAGGTACGATTAAATGTCACCTGCGGTTTGGGGACGTTGCTCGCGAATTAACCGAAGTGGTGGAATCAGAAGCCGCAACCTTACTTCTGTTAGGCTGTAACTCAGCAGAATCTCTCCTGATTCAACAATTAGGACGTAACTTTCCCTGTCCCGTTTTAGGTATTCCTCACGCTTTAGCGGAGGAAAAAGCGTCTAAAGTCCCCGCCTCTGTCTAGAATGGCGATCCAGGATTAATTGGGAGGGTGCATCCTCGGTTGATGCACCCCAATTTTTTAAAATAATCGAGCAAACCTCCTCAATTCGGAGGGTGCAAATTTTAATCAAATCCGCCTCAATCCTCGAACGACTGTTAAAATCTGGTTAAATCGCTTGCTGTACCGCTCATGAGTGACACCGTTCTAGACGTTCGCAACCTCCAAGTCCAGTTTCAGCTTGATGAAAGGCTGATCCGCGCCGTTGATGATATCTCTTTTGCGGTTCAGCGTGGACAAACTCTCGGAATTGTCGGAGAGTCCGGATCGGGAAAATCGGTCACTTCCTTGGCAATTATGGGGTTAGTTCCCTATCCCCCAGGGAGAATTACCGGGGGGGAAATTGCGTTTAAAGACACGCCAGATGGACAGGCGGTGGATTTGCGATCGCTCTCACCCACCCAACTCCAGCAGATGCGCGGTGGAAAGATTTCGATGATCTTTCAAGAACCGATGAGTTCTCTTAACCCCGTCTATACCATTGGGTTTCAACTCACTGAGGCGCTGTGTCAGCATCAGACCCTTTCCCAAGCCGAAGCCAGACGCAGAGCGATCGCGCTATTACAAGAAGTAAAGTTACTCCCCCCAGACGAAGAAATTCGCAGCCAATTACTTGCAGAATTCCCCAAAACTCAAAATAGCGAACCCAACGAACGCGAACTCCAACACCAGGTTAACCAACAAAAACTCGCCATTCTCGAACGCTATCCCCACGAACTCTCCGGCGGCCAAATTCAGCGGGTGATGATTGCGATGGCGATTTCGTGCAATCCTACCCTATTAATTGCTGACGAACCCACCACGGCGCTAGATGTCACCGTTCAAGCCACCATTCTCGACTTGCTGCGCGAGTTGCGGGATGCGCGGGGAATGTCGATGATTTTCATTACCCACGATTTAGGCGTCATTGGCGAAATTGCTGATAGCGTGGCGGTGATGTATCAAGGGAAGATTGTCGAATCTGGGCCCGTTCTGGAAATTTTCTCCAATCCACAACACCCCTATACTAAAGGCTTGCTCGCCTGTCGTCCCCGTCCGGATCGTCGCTTGCAAACACTACCGACTGTCTCTGATTTTATGGAAGTGGGTAGCAACGATCGCGGCGAGGTGGTGATTCGGGAAAAAGAAGCTGGCGAACATCAACAATGGCAAGGGGTGGAAATCTCGGAGGATGAACTGAGCCAACGCCTAACGATGTTAAAAGGGCGATCGCCCATTTTGCAAGTCCGCGATCTCAAGGTGGGTTTCCCGGTGAAAGGCGTTTTCGGTCAGACCAAGCGCTATTTTATGGCCGTTAACGGCGTTTCCTTTGAAGTCTATCCGGGGGAAACCTTGGGGTTAGTAGGGGAGTCCGGCTGCGGAAAAACCACCCTAGCACGCACTCTGCTGCAACTGGTGCCGACGATGAGTGGCGCAATTGAGTTTGAAGGTCAGAATATTACGCGCTTGAGTCGGGGAAGCCAGCGCCAACTGCGTCGGGATATGCAGATTGTCTTTCAAGATCCCTTTAGTTCCTTGAACCCTCGGATGTCAATTGGCGATGCGGTGATGGAACCCCTGACAATCCATAGTCGCACGCAGCAGCGCAAAGTTCAGCGCGATCGCGTCGCCTATCTGTTGGAACGGGTGGGTTTAAATCCAGATTGGATGAACCGCTACCCCCATGAGTTTTCCGGGGGACAACGCCAGCGGGTGTGTATTGCGCGATCGCTAGCCCTCAATCCTAAGTTTATTATCTGCGATGAGTCAGTCTCAGCATTAGATGTCTCGGTACAGGCGCAAGTGCTGAATCTACTTAAGGAATTACAATCGGAATTTGAACTGACCTATATCTTCATTTCCCATGATTTGGGGGTGGTGAAGTTTATGAGCGATCGCATTATGGTCATGAATCGCGGTAAAGTCGAAGAAATGGGCCCATCCGAACAAATTTATCGCCAACCCGAACGAGACTACACCCGCACCCTAATTGCAGCTATCCCCACCGGAAGCCTAGAACGCATCCACCAACGCCAAGCTGCTAGAAGCATGGTGAATGGGTAAACTCAAAACTGGTTGAAAATATCAGCCAAGATGGTATTCGAGAATAAAAATCCCTGTGGATCTTGCAAGCGAATTTTACCTTGTAAAGGGATAGAGTTCAGATGGGTTAAAATCTCTCCAGTTTGACTCGTCGCTTCTACCCAACCTTGATGATAGTAAGGTTGAAGACAAGTCCACAGGGGTTTTAAAATAGCCTCGCCGAATTGTTGAGTTAAATTCGCTAAATCTACGCCTTCCGCTAGTCGCAATCCTAACATTAGGGTTTCGAGTAACCGATCCGTTTCGCTCAGGGGAGGTTCGTCAATTTTGCAGCCTTGGCTAACCCAATCATAATAGGCTTGGCGAGTTCTCGGACGGGTGAAGCGCTGTCTGTGGGTATAACTGGCGGCTCCCATCCCGAAGCCGTAGTAAGATTGATTTTGCCAGTAGACGCGGTTATGACGGCATTGATATCCGGGTTTGGCATAGTTAGAGATTTCGTAATGCTGATATCCGGCTTGGGTTAGCGTCTGTTGCGCCAGACGGTACATGGCGGCGGTGGTTTCGTCATCGGGAAGCGGCGTTTCTCCGGGTTGATATTGTTTCCCAAAGGCGGTGACAGACTCTAGCACTAAGTCATAGCAAGAAATATGCTGAGGCGCGAGGGAAATAGCGGTTTCTAGGGAATATTGCCATTGCTGTAGGGTTTGGTAAGGCAATCCTGAAATTAAGTCTAGGCTAAAATTGGGAATTCCGACCTGGCGAATCAGTTCAACAGAGGCGAAGATATCAGCAACATTGTGCGATCGCCCGCAGCGTTTGAGCAAGTCATCTTGAAAGGCTTGTACCCCAAAGCTGATCCGGTTGACTCCGGCTTGCGCGTAACCTTGCAGTTGCTCTAAGCTGAAGGTGCCTGGATCGATTTCCATTGAGATTTCGGCATTGCTGGCAATCCCAAACTGACGATTGAGGGTTGCTAGAATCTCTTTAACTTGGTTAGCGGCTAATAGAGATGGCGTTCCTCCTCCAAAAAAGACCGTGTTTAACCGGGTGCTAGAGGCAGAACTTGTAGTAATTTCCTGACAAAGTTGGGCGACATATTCCACGATGGTTCCCGATTGTTCGCCCATAACGCGATCGCCTACAATCGAAACCGGGAAATCGCAATAGTAGCAGCGGCGGCGACAAAAGGGAATATGAATATACGCGGCGCTAGGCGGGGATAAATGTTGCGGGTGACTGGACAGGGGAGTACCTTAAAAAAATGAGGGGAATTCACGGGCGCGATCGCACAATCTTGCTAAAACGGACATATTCTCATTGTGCAGGCGAAACGAGAGGCGATTGTCCCTGAGCTAAATCCTAAGTCTCCATATCACATTAACTCAAAAAAAGCAAGTCTTTTCGCGGTCGGGAAGTCTCGCTCAATACAGAGCGTCAACTCATGTAAGGATATAATAAACCTTAGCTAACCTTTAGGTAAAATCTTGTATTTTACCGACGGCGCAGTGTTTCCCACCTGCACGCTTTCATCATCCCTTATACATATCTTAGAGTCATGATTGATGCTGTCATCATTATCTCATTCATCCTAGCAGGGTTGGGGATCGGTTACTATGGCGTCGAATTATTGCCCAGCAGTACCCTCGACCAAGTAACCAGTCAGGACGGCTTGCGTTCAGTCACTGCGGGATTTTCAGCCCTCATTGGCGGTGCAATGGGTTTATTTGCCCAAACCTACTATCGCCGAATTGAGTCCCAAGTACGGCAAATGCCCGTAGATGTCCTCCTAACCCGTTCAGTGGGCTTAATCGTCGGTTTATTAGTGGCTAACCTCATGTTAGCGCCAATCTTCCTGCTGCCGATCCCGCACGAATTTGCCTTCATCAAACCCCTTGCGGCCGTTCTGGGTAGCATTATGTTCGCCGTTTCCGGGGTATCCCTCGCCGATAGTCACGGACGCGCCTTCTTGCGGCTGATTAACCCCCATAGCATTGAAACCATGCTCCTTGCAGAAGGCACCCTCAAACCAGCAACCACCAAAATTCTCGATACCAGTTGCATTATCGACGGTCGCCTTGAAGAATTACTCTCGACAGGCTTTATTGAAGGACAAATTCTCGTTCCTCAATTCGTATTGCAAGAACTGCAAATGGTCGCCGACGCCGCCAACGACCAAAAACGGGTACGCGGACGCCGAGGTTTAGATATCCTCAATCGGATTAAAGAAAGCTTTCCCGATCGGATCGCCATTCATCCCGCCGATTATGATGAGATCCACACCGTTGATGCCAAATTAGTCCATCTCGCCCAAGAAATCAACGCCACCCTCTTAACCAACGACTACAACCTCAACAAAGTCGCCAGCTTGCAAAAGTCCCGGTACTTAATATTAACGACCTCGCCCAAGCTATTCGTCCGGCGTATTTGCCCGGAGACAACATCGACCTGAAAATTATCAAACAAGGTCGCGAACCGCAGCAAGGCGTTGGCTACTTAGATGATGGGACAATGGTTGTGGTAGAAGACGCTGGAAATCAGATTGGGATTGAACTGCGCGTTGTCGTCACCGGGGCTTTGCAAACCTCCGCCGGACGGATGATTTTTGCCAGACCCCACGCCAGCGCGATCGCCTGAAGCCAAGATACACCCAAATTCAACATGAGGAAAGCCAACCCAGAAGCCGAATTTCCTTCAAAACGGGTTGCTTCTGGTTCGTGCGTAGCCTGCAACCCGTTTTCTATTTAGGCTTGAGATCGCTCTTATCGCAAGTTGCACAAAAGCGGTACTCTACACGCTGCTTTTTGGCCTCCAGAACAGATTGCCCGCTACACCCTTCTCTACCTCCAGATAGAACCCTCCCTCGCTGCAATCTTCCGATGGGGGTTTGCGAACATCCGAGTTGAATTGATTGACTGAAAGGGCGGTAAGTTGACCGTCCGTCGGTTCTTAAACCCAAGAATCAACACAACTGAATGGGGTCTTTTCATCCTTCACCCCCGATGTTGCAACTTGCAGCGTCGGGTTGAATATCCGTTGTCCAGGAGTACCTGTTTAAGCACTTTTCCCAAGCAACAGACCGATAACAGATACCCTCTCGCACACAATCATCCCTCACTCAGCAATCGTTATGGCTCAGTTTGGATATCATGCTTCCCACGAGCAGTTTAAACCTAGCGAACTCCTAAAATACGTACAAGCAGCACACCAAGCCGGTTTTAATGCAGCCTTATCTTCCGATCATTTTCAGCCGTGGAGCGATCGCCAAGGTGAAAGCGGCTATGCTTGGTCATGGTTGGGGGCCGCCCTGCAAGCCACTCAACTCAGCTTTGGCGTGGTTTGCGCCCCCGGTCAACGCTACCATCCCGCCATTATCGCCCAAGCCGCCGCCACCCTGGCCGAAATGTATCCAAACCGCTTTTGGGTAGCATTAGGCAGCGGTCAGGCCCTCAACGAACAAATTACCGCCGAAGGGTGGCCGGCAAAATCTAAGCGCAACCAACGCTTACTCGAATGCGTGGATATTATCCGCGCCCTGTGGGCCGGAGAAACCGTTACCCATCATGGCATTGTGCAAATTGAAGAAGCCAAACTCTACACTCGCCCCACAGTAGCGCCCCGCATTATTGGGGCAGCCATTACCCCCAAAACTGCCGAATGGGTTGGAGGATGGGCCGATGGGTTGATTACCGTTTCCCATCCCTACGACAAACTCAAAGAAGTCGTGGACGCGTTTCATCGGGGTGGCGGAAGAGGTAAACCCCTGTGCCTCAAGGTGCAACTTTCCTACGCCCAAGACGAAGAACAAGCTTTGCAAGGGGCTTACGACCAATGGCGAACCAATATCTTTGCCAGTCCAGTCTTATCAGAATTTCGGCATCCTCAACAGTTTGATGCAGCAGCCCAGTTTGTTAAACCCGAAGATATGCACCCCTACGTGCGAATTTCTGCCAAACCCGAACAACACATTGAATGGTTGCAGCAATATCTCGATTTAGGATTCAGCGAACTCTATCTGCATAACGTTAACCGAGAACAGGAAGCCTTTATTGAAACCTTTAGCCAAAAAATTCTTCCTGCCTTATCCCATTAAGGCGTTCGGCACTTTTCCTCAACCTTATCCTTTGAGAAGCACTAAACCCAATTATGCGAATTAGCGTTGGTCCCCCGTACCTAACGATCAATCACGGTAGCACCTTTCTGGTGACAGACCTGGATGGAGAAATCGATTCCAATAGCCTCCAAGGATTGTTTACCGACGATACCCGGTTCCTCAGCCATTATGGGTGTTACATCGACGGCCATTCCTGGATTCGGTTAATGTCTACCACCACCCGCTATTATGCGACCCGAATCAGTTTAATGAATCCAGAATTATCCAGTCGAGATGGCAAAATTCCCAAAGGTTCGCTATCGCTGACCATTAGTCGGACGATTGAACAGGGAATTCATGAGGATTTGGATTTAACGAATAACAGTTTGCAGGCTGTTAGCTTTAATCTAGAGATTGAACTGCGTTCCGACTTTGCCGATCTTTTTGAAGTGCAGTCCGGTCAGGTGGTTCGCCGGGAACAGATTGAAACGCACTGGGATCGAGACAATAGCGAACTGCGTACCCGCTATCAAAATCAAGATTTTTATCGCTGTTTGGTCTATCAAGTTCGCAATTGTCCCACCCCCGCAAAGTATGCGAACGGCTATATCACCTTTGCAATTCAACTCCAACCTGGGGAAAGCTGGCACGCTTGCGGTTATTACACCCTCAGTGACAATCAACACGAACGCCAACCTGTAGACTTATGCTACCTAGAGGCCATCGCGCCCGATGTAGATACCGAACTGCAACAGCGCCAACGTCTCTGGCAAGATAGCGCCACCACGATGACATCCCCCAATGAAGATGTCAAGCGCCTGTATCGTCAATCGATTGAAGATATGGGGGCAATGCGGTTATACGATTACGATCTAGCCCCGGATGTATGGATTCCAGCGGCAGGCGTTCCTAAATATGTGGCCTTATTTGGACGCGATAGTTTAATCGCTAGTTTGCAAAATGCGATCGTCCATCCTGGCTTTGCTGAGGGAACCCTGAAGAAGTTGGGAGAACTCCAAGCCAAAGCCTACGATGATTGGCGCGATGCAGAACCCGGAAAAATTCTCCACGAACTGCGCCAAGGCGAACTGGCCTATTTGAATAAAATACCGCGATCGCCCTATTATGGTGCTGCCGATACCACGTCGCTGTACCTGATTGTTTTGCACGAAACCTGGAAATGGTTGGGCGATAAGTTCAAAATTGCAGACTATCGAGAGATTGCCGAGAATTGCTTAAACTGGATTGACCAATATGGCGATTTAGACGGAGACGGATTTCAAGAATTTAACGCCCGTTCTGAAGATGGGATTGAAAACCAATGCTGGAAAGACTCCGGCGATTCAATTGTCTATCCTGATGGCAGCCAAGTGAAGGCCCCGAAAACGGTCTGCGAGTTGCAAGGCTATGCCTTTGATGCCTGGATGCGGATGGCGGAAGTCTTCCAGGCTTGGGGCGATCGCGATCGCGCGACCCAATTAAGACACAAAGCTGAAAAACTGCGCCAGCAATTTGAGGAGAAGTTTTGGTGCGAAGCCGTTGGCTTTTATGCGTTTACCCTCGATCCCGATAAAAAGCCCGTCCCCACCATTGCCTCAAATCCCGGTCATTGCCTGTGGAGTGGCATCGTTAGTCCAGAACGCGCGCAAAAAGTCGTCCAGCGCCTCCTAGAACCCGATATGTGGAGTGGTTGGGGAATTCGTACCCTTTCTGCCCAAAATCCCGCTTTCAATCCCCATTCTTACCATTTAGGCAGCATTTGGCCCAATGATAATGCTCTGATTGCGTTAGGGTTCAAGCGCTATGGCTTTGCTCAAGAAGCGATCGCGATCGCCCATGATATTTTTGAAGCCGCCAACCATTTTGCCTGCTATCGCATCCCCGAAGTCTATGCCGGAACTCAGCGACATTTAGGGACATTTCCCGTTCCTTACCGAGAAGCCAACATTCCCCAAGCTTGGGCCGCCGGTTCAGTCTTCCAACTCATACAGGCGATCGCCGGTTTGCAAGCCGACGCCCCCAATCATTGCCTATACGTCGATCCTGTTTTACCAGAATGGTTAGGCGAGCTAAAACTGTGCAACGTGGAAATTGGGAATGCAGTAGTCGATCTACAATTCTGGCGAGAAGGCGATTCGCGAAGCGATCCCTACGGGAATCGCACCTGTTGGGATGCTGAGGTGCAACAAGGCGAAATTGAAGTTCGCGCCAAAGCTTGGCAACCCTGGGCCAGTACAACATTAGCCTCTACTTTCTAACAAACCCTCTCCTTCCTTAAGGCGCAATCATCCTTGCGCCTAAATTAACCTGCCCATCTATCCCCCATCCCTCTCGTCAAGTCAGGAGATGAAAGCATGACACAAACCCAAGAACGCAAAGAAATCCGTTCTAGTACCCCCAAACCGCCTCAAGGCTGGAAACAACTGAAATGGTATGGCCCCGGCTTAATGTGGATGATTTCCTCCGTCGGTTCCGGATCGGTGCTGTTTACGCCCAGAGTGGGTTCGCGCTACGGTTACGAATACCTTTGGGCATTACTCATTGTTATCTTATTCATGTGGGTGATGATTCGCGAAGTAGGACGCTATACCGTCGTGACGGGTAAAACCATCCTCGACGGCTACCGCGATCTTCCTGGGCCCAAAAATTGGGCCATTTGGTTAATCTTTGTTCCCCAAATCGTAGCAGCAGTAGTCACGATTGCCGGAATTGGTGCCTTAGCGGGAAGTGCGTTAATGCTCGCTTTTCCCGGAAATCAAGCCATCTATGCCACCGCTTTAATAGTCTTGTCTGCCATTCTGGTCATTTCTGGACAGTATCAGCGAGTTGAACAAGCCGCTTCTGTAATGGCTGGACTTCTGATCGTTGCAGTTATCGTTGCGGCCATTCAGGTTTTCCCAGAATGGGGCGAGTTTACCGGGGGATTAGTGCCAGGAATTGGCGATGATTTTGACTTAGAATTTCTCCTGCCTTGGTTAGGCTTTATCTTAGCTGGGGCGGCTGGAATTATGTGGTTTTCCTATTGGGTTGCAGCCCGCGAATATGGGGGACCCGTTGAGGGCGACTTAGAAAACGATGAAACCTCCAACCGCAACGGTTCTCAGGATTGGGAGGATGAAGACTTGCAACAACGACGCCGCGATCGCCTCAAAAAATGGTTGCGCGTGATGAGTACGACTGCCGCTATTGGGGTTGTGGGTGGCGGTTTGGTGATTATTGCCTTTTTAATTCTGGGGGCCGAGTTACTGCGTCCAGAGGGAATTATCCCAGAAGGGATTCGAGTGGCTGAGGATCTGACCACCCTGTTATCGGAGGTTTGGGGCGAGTTTGGTTATTGGTTATTACTGGGTAGTATTGCGATCGCCCTCGGCGGTACAATTGTTGCCAACCAAGATGGCTGGCCGAGAATGTTCGCCGATGCTACCCTCATCCTCAAAGGGGGGTCTAGAAATAGCGAGGATGAGTCTACAGAATCAGGCGTGAAGGGGTGGTTAAAGTCAGCTTTGGGCGATCGCGATCGTCTCAAAAATATTTACGTGGTTATCACCGTTACGCTCCTCCCCCTCATTGTCTTTTTCCTCGTCCGCGATCCCGTCGATATCCTGGAAGTTGGGGGAATTGTGGCTGCCGCACACCAACCCGTCGTCGCCTTTCTCACCCTTTACCTAAACCAGACCAAACTCCCAGAAGAACTCAAACCCGGATGGTTCTCCTCTACCCTCATGGTACTGTCAGGTCTATTTTTTACCATCGTCGCGATTCTCTACTTTGCCATAGAGTTCTTTGGCTTTGAATTTTAATCCAAACCCCGAACATGGTGCATTACAAACCGTACTTTGAACGCCGCTATCCTTGGATAGAACGCTGCATTGCGTTACTTGCCTTACTCAATCTGGCTTTAGTCTTCTTCGATCTCAGTTATTTGTATGGGCGCAATTTCTATTTCAGCGTATTTCCTGCCCTCACTCGCTACTATGACCCCATCAAAGGGATTCGACCCCACCCGGAAACCCAATATTATTTACAACAGGTCGAAGCCCTAGAAACCCAACTGGCAACAGGCGGATGGGATGCGCCGCAGGTCGAACAATCGCTTGCACAACTGCGCCCCCTCAGCCAAAGGATCTTAGCTGAAAATCCGTTTGCGGGAGCTAATCAAAATAGCAGCTTAGAAACGATTAAACAGCAAATGCGCCAGCGCACGGGGGAAACCTTTGCCCTAGATGCCTTTGAAACCTTCTGGAGTGCAGACTACCTGCAACAACGGGGATGGCAATCTGAGTTCGCCTTTTGGCAGGCTGAAATCCGTCCTTTAATGCAAACTAACTATTACCGAGGGGTGAATCAATGGGGGCTTCCAACCAACCGCTTCTGGTTGCTGGATCTCCCTTTTGTTATTATCTTTGCACTCGATATCGCCGCCCGTCTTTGGGGACATCATCGCCGCCACCCTAACTTAAGTTGGCTAGATATCGCCCTGAGACGTTGGTACGACTTCCTATTGTTAATCCCCTTTTGGCGATGGTTGCGCGTGCTTCCGGTGGCGGTGCGCCTCAATCATTCGGAAGTGGTGACGCTAGAACCCGTGCGGGCAGAACTGCAACGAGATTTAATTGCAAGTTTTGCTACCGAAACCGCACAGATGATCGGGATTCAAATTATCGATCAAATGCAAGCTTCGATTGAGCGTGGCGAGTTTATTCGCACGCTATTTCATCCCGAACTGAGTCAGCGCGATCGCCCAGAGCTGACCACAATTGCCACCCGTCTTGTCGGGGATAGCCTGCGCCAAGCCGTTCCCCAAGTTCAAGCCGATCTCGAAAATTTAGTTCAATACAGCATTACCAGCAGCCTCAACCAATTCCCCGGCTATCGTCAATTGCGCCGACTCCCTGGTTTGCAACGCCTCTCTAGCTATCTGACCCCAAAATTAGCCCAGGCATTATTCCGCATTTTCTATCACAACCTCGGCGATGCATTGCAAGATCCAGTGGGCGCGCAAATTACAACCCGACTGCGCCGCAACTTCCGAGACGCCTTAGAACGAGAACTCCTGAAACGCCAAAATATTCAGGAGGTACAATCGAGTTTAATTGAGTTTTTGGAGGACATTAAATTTAACTATGTTAAAAATCTCACAGAAATGGAAGGTCGGCAACTGATTGAAAGAGCAGAAGAATTGCATAAGCAAGTTCGAGGCTAATTGCCTACTTTGGCGTTGTTATGAATGGTTGATTGCAGTGGTAGAAAATCGTTCAGTTTATTGAGGATCTTTACCACGCAATGGGAGATACTTTCGAGATGCGTTTGACATTCAACATCGGGATTTAAGGGAGGCTCATAGGGGTCGTCAATTCCGGTGAAGTCTTTAATGATTCCGGCTCTTGCTTTTTGATATAAACCTTTAACATCCCGCGATTCGCAAACCTCTAAGGGGGCATTGACATAAATTTCGATAAACTGCTCGATGGATTGACGAACCTCATTGCGAATTTCTCGATAGGGAGAGATTGCTGATACTAAAACAATAGCTCCATTCCGAGTCAGAAGCTGGGAAAGCCAACCGATCCGACGAATATTTTCATCGCGATCGGCTTTACTAAACCCCAAATCTTTGCAAAGGTTTTGACGAACGGTATCGCCGTCTAGCACTTCTAATTGATAGCCTTGCGATCGCAATACCTCTGCGACGGCTTGGCAAAGGGTAGTTTTTCCCGCCCCACTCAAACCCGTAAACCATAACGTAACGCCCTGTTGATGCATGGTTTCTTCCCTTAAGTATTGCGAGCGCGTAGAACTTCAGCGGGTGAAAACTCATAAATTTTGGTAGAGAAAGTCTGATAATTCTCCTACTTTGAGGTCATCTACATAACGCCCCTCATTCATCAAAACTTTTTCAAAGGGAAGCCCTCGCTTGTGAAAATTCTCCTCAATCGCAACCACTAACTGCACGATATCAATCGACTCAAACGCTAGATCGGAAATCAACTGAGTATTGTCATTAATTTCTGCTGTCGAAGTCAGATCCCAATCGCTAGTCATATCTTCAATAATGGCAACCAAAGATTCAGCGATCGATTCGCGAGTGCGGCTTGAAGTTAAAACCCTGTCTTCCATCGTTAATTTTCCTTTAAACAATCAAAAGTCTTTCTATTGCAGGCGAGGATACAACTTGAGGGGGTTATCCCAAAAAATTTTAGACTTAGCCGTATCCGAAAGATTTTGGCGCTGTTCAATTTGGGTTACAGTTGTGGGAAAACCGCAGTCATGGTGAGGATAGTCGGAACCATAGACCACATAATCTTCACCAATTTGAGCCACCACCGCTTCTAGAGTTCCTTCTTCGGGCAAACAACAGAAGAAACATTGACCGCTAGCGAGGTGTTCCTTGGGACTTTTTTTCATCAAAGGAACATGATTGGGAAATGTTTGAGCGTGTTGTTCTAAACGATCGAGCCACCAAGGAACCCAACCAATCCCTGCCTCAGTAAACGTGATTCGCAGTTGGGGATAGCGGTCAAAAACCCCACCCCCAATTAAAGACGCGATCGCTCTCATCTGTTCAAACGGATGCGCCATCGCGTGCATTAAAAACAAATTTTGGCTGCTTTCTTCTGTACCAATCGCGTAGGGAGGTCGTCCGCTTCCCGCATGAATGCCAATCGGTAAATCCAGCTCTTGAGCCGTTTGCCAAATGGGGTGCAAGCGCGGATCGTCCAAGTTAAAATCATCCATGTGCGGAGAAATCAAAATGCCCACAACCCAGGGTTCCTGAGCCACGCGCAAAATTTCCGCAACGCCCAATTGCGGGTGACGCATGGAAACCATCACCAATCCTTTTAAACGGTGGGGATAGGGCGAACAATAATCGGCCAGCCAGCGATTATACGCTTGATAAAGTGCAGATTCAAGATAGGGTTCTTGCACGGCACACATACTTGTCGTCCCGCTTGGATAGAGAACGGCAATATCAATCCCTTCTCGATCCATATCCCGAACGCGGACGTGCGGATCGACCCCGCCAGTTGCGATCGCCGAACGCTGTACCGGACGAGCAATTTGAGCATCCCGATCCATCCCTAACGGTCTTCCTCCATATTTCACAAAGTTAGGATATTCTCGACCATCCACAATCACGACGCGCTGACCGTTGACTTCAAGGCGCTGCGGAACCCGTTCTCTAAATTCCGGTGCAATATACTCGCGATACAGTTCAAAAGGTTCTGCAACATGACCGTCACAATCAATCACCTTATATTTTTTTGACATCGGACTCTCTCCAGAAAGTTATTGCTAGAGCATTCACAATCCCAAATCGTCAGGTGTAGGTTCTTCTAGGGGGTGCAAATCCGAGTGGGGAAGAATCGCATCGAGTTCGCCGTCCATCAAACCAACGTCTGGGGAAGGATCTTGCTCGAGTTCTTGCAGTTGCGTCTGTGCCTGTTGCGTCAGAGCTTCCATCCACTTAATTTTGAGTTTAAGCACCTTAATACTGCGAAACCGTTCGAGCTGTTCTTCATGGGCTTCTAAGTGAATTTTGGAGTGAATATTTAACGGCTGAAGTCGGCGATCCACAGTCTAGTTACTCCATATAGCCCAGCATTTGGAGTTGAGCGAGAATCAGTTCCTTATCGCGATCGCACATTTCCGGGATAGCGTCGGGGCGATCGCTCGCGCCTTGGGTGGGCGGGCCTCGGCGAATGGGGTGAGCTTGCAGGTACTCTGGAGTAAAGAAGCTTTCCGGGACTTGTCCTTCTAAATCTTCTGGAATGGGCAAACCTAAGCTATATAACCAAGTCGCGGCCACATCTACGATATTGCGCCGTTCGACCTGCAAACCGCGTTGAATTCCCGGCCCATTGGCCAAAAAGATCCCATCGGGGTGATGCGTTCCGGCCGGCACCTCGCGCGGAACCACCACAGGCTGAAGATTGCGAATAGACACAAACCCGTAGTCTCGTAAAACGAGGGTTAAATCCGGTGCATCTTTCATGCAAGTACCGGGAAAACAATCTTCGCGCTTGAGAATCTGTTGAATGATGCGTTCCCCCGTCGCTTCATCTCGCAGACTTTCTAAATCTTGAATCAGGCGATCGCGAAACCGATCGTACTCATCGGGAGCAATTCCCGGTTCCCCCGGTTGATGCGCCACCCGAATCGTAATCCCATTGCTCGAAGGCGTGCGACAGTAGGCGAGGGTTTTTTCCCAATCCACATCCGCAAAGTTGCTCGCCTCCCGGCGTTTAGCGGCCTCGCTGCGTTCCGAGGCTTTCCAAGTCAAATAGCCTTTTTCATGCAAAAAGGTGTTAATTCGCACGACCTCTATCGTCTGGGTAAAGCCATGATCCGAGGCCATAAACACCTGAACATCCGGGCCGGCTAATGTCACCAACGCTCTTATGTAACCGTCCAACTGTCGGAAATATTCCAAACATAAGTTACACATTCGCCGTTCCCAGGCTGAAGGGTTCTCTGACAGCAACTTCGGATCGAGAAAGCGCCAAGCCTGATGCTGAATCTTATCGACGCCATCAAACATCACGGCCATCAAATCGGGACGGTCTTCTTGCAATAGGGTCTGAGCAATCCGAAACCACTGTTCCTCGCGCGGAAGGTGGTAGCGCACCCACTCTTCAGTCTCGTCCTCGCTCATGAACTCTAGGGCTTGCTTTTCTCGCTCAAAATCCCAGGCTAATTCCTTGGGGTCAAATTGGGGAATATTTTTGAGACGATTAAACAACTCTGGCGGCGTGACATTGCGACGCAGATGTTTCCACGGAACAAACCCCGGAACCAAGGAGCCTGCAATCGGACGCGGGGGAGCTGTAATTGGAAAATTGAGCGCCACCACGGTGCGATTTTGCCGACTTGCCATTGACCAAACGGTTTCGGTTTGGATGTCGCGAGCATCGTAGAGGGTAAAGTAGACCTCTTCTCCTTGCTCTTCGGCGCGAATAAAGTCAAAAACCCCGTGATTTCCCGGCGTTCTTCCGGTCATAATTGAAACCCAAGCAGGCGGCGTCAGGGGATTGGGGGTTGAGCGCAATGGCGATCGCACTCCCGTTTCCATAAAGTGCTTGAGAAAGGGCATGGTGACGCCAACGCCCGGTTGGTCGCGCACCATTTCATCTAACACCGTAAAGGTTGCACCATCTAAGCCGATAAATAAAGTTCGGGTCATGATGATTGGATTAACGCAATATTAAGTTAAGCGTTGCTACAAATGCTCCAAATCGATTCGCCGATTGAGAAGATTAGTGTTTCTGCTTCCTAATACGCCCCACGCTGAGAAGACCAATGCCGATCAGACTCAAGACAGCAGAGGGTTCTGGCACTGCATGGGGGGATTGCCGCAAGGTAAATTTGTAGCCGACAATTTGCCCCTGGTCGTCGAGCAACCAATTTGCTTGCGGGATTTCATTCTGGTTTAGCGCACTCAGGTTAGGAAGGTCAAGGGAGAAACTAAAATCAACGCTTTGGCCCTGACGGACTTTGCCATTTTGCCATTGCAGAAGATTGGCCTGACGATCGAGTTGAGCAAAGGCGGTTGAAGTTGGGGTAGGTGTTTTTTCTAGGGGAAGATCTGCGAGTTCTAAGCCGAAGGGAAACACCTGACCAACAGCATTGACGACATCAAAGTCGAGGCGATCGCGCAAACTGGATTGAATAAAATTTCGTCCCGTCCCGAACCCAAGTTGAATGCTAAATTTGCCCCAGTTCAATCCTGTATTATTCAGAACGGTTTCTTTGAACAGATATTCTGTACCGCCTTGCCAGACGTTAAAGGCCACAAATTCAATATCAATGGGCGCAACGGCATCAAATCTAACGAGTTCTAGACCCACTTGATTTTGATTTTCATCGGGGCCTGAAAAATCATTATTGCCAATATCTCGAACCGGGTCTACCCCCGGCTGAGACGGATCGCCAGATTCGGGAGTAAACTCAACGGCTCCCAGTCCGGGTCCAATAATTTGCGTCACTCCACCCCGAACGAGAATTGCAGCCGCAGACGGCTCGATCGCACTGCCCAGAACTGTTAAGGCCGTTCCAAGCGCGATCGCGATGGGTCTGAATTGCATAACAGCTCCTTCTCAGCCCTTCGGCTGTAAAGCTAGATTAAATTGTTGTGAGTTCTTTGCCGAAATTGCCGATTTCTGCCCAATTTCGCCCGCAAGTTGTGGCTGACTTGCACTGCGGCCCCATCGCAGTTTTCATCAGTATACTGAAAATCCAGCGTTTCTACTGAGCAACTTAGCAGTTTTAATAAATTTATATATAAATTTTACGTGAAGTTGACGAGTCCGATTCTGTGTGCCAGTATGCAGAGACAAGGTTGCACTGTATCAAGAGCCGTTCGATCTGAGGGCTACTCATTTTTTTGAGCGATGCGTGGGTTAGCCCGATTGTTGTGCAACGAATGAGTCATTAAATCTTCAACCCATAACTCTATAGGGAGACTTGCTGTGAACACTTTCACGCCAAGCATTAAGCGCTTAGGGACGAGCGAGCAAGACCAATTGAAGCTAGGCATGACCCTAGCCAAAGAAGGACGTTTCGATGAAGCCTTGAGCGCCTTTGAAACAGCCATTCAAGTCAATCCAGAATCCGTTGTGGCTCACCTCGCCGTCGGTAACTTATTATTTCGCCAACAGCGTTATCCCGAAGCCTTAACTCACTTTGAAGCGGTGATGCAGCTCGATCCGCTCTTGCCAATGGCACCGTTAAGAGCGGGAGGTGCTTATACCCGACAAGAAAATTATGAAAAAGCCATAGAATGCTTTGAAACCGCACTCAACCTCGATCCGCAATCAACAATGGCGACTGTAGCAGCAGTCGGACTCGGCCAAGTTTATATCAAGCAACAGAAATATGACACGGCCATTCAGCAATTCCGTCAAGCCTTGCGCCTCAACCCGCAGATGATGATGGCTCGCTTAATGTTAGCCAGCGCCTTGAAAAAACAAGGGAACTTGCAAGCCGCCATCTCAGAATTAAAAGCCGCCATTAATATTAGCTCTGAGGTACCCGTTAGCTATCTCCAGCTTGGCAGCATTTATCTCGAACAAAAGAATTACACCAAAGCCAGAAACGCCTTTGAAACCGCCGATCAACTCGATCCCAAAATTCCGGCTATTAAGTTTGCCGTTAAATTTGGCTTGGCAGAATCCTTAATTGAAGAAAACGAATTGCAAGAGGCGATCGCCCTTTTGCGCCAACTCCCCGAAAATAAACTTTACGCTCCCCGAAAACACAAATTATTTGGAGATGTTTACACTCGCCAAGGCTTAGTCAAAGAAGCTGCCGAGGAATACCGCGCTGCAACGCTCCTGGGGTCTTCAGATGGTCTAATTCCCGACGAAGATATTGCCGACTTACAAGCCTTAGAAGAACAAGACCGCTGGGAAGAGTTATTAGAAAGCTATCGCTCCTCCGCGAACGCTGTATTAGAGCAGCCTAAGTTTTAACAAGATTGATTCATTCGAGATATTGCTGTAGAGATGCGAGTTGACTGACAATCCAGATAGTCGCGTAGGTTGAGGTCCGAAACCCAACCCTGGCTGCGGTTGGGTTAGGCTAACGCTAACCTACAACAGCATAGGACTTTCAGTAGTGAGTGTCAGTCAATCAAGTAGAGAGGTTTGCTCGCATCTCTACACCTCATGCTGCAAGCAAGGTTTGCCCTTATTGTCATGCCAAATCATCTGGTGTACATCGTCATGGATAGCTGTCGCTACGATAGCTATCAAGCCGCTTTAACCCCCAATATGGATCGACTGGGTTTAGGAATGCGCCGCTATAGCTACGCGTCTTGGACATCACCATCCCATTACGCGCTATTAATGGGTATGATTCCTCATACCAACCCGCGCGGGGTGTTTGCCTCAGAAGTCTACAAGCAAGAATTTAGCAAATGGGTAGAACGTCTGGGGATTCCCGACTTATCGTTTAAAACCTTTGTGCCTCAGCTATCCCTGCCCAAAGTTCTCCAAGAATTGGGTTATGAAACGATTGCCAGGGTTTCCATGCCCGTCCTCAATCAATTTACCAACATCAACCAATATTTTGACGACTACAAATTGATGGCCAATCATAATGACTTTGCCTCAATGGTGGAAGAAGTCGAATTTGAGGAGGACGAGCCGCGCTGTTATTTCTTCAATTTGGGAGAAACCCATTATCCCTATATGCTATCGGGAGAAAATTTACCGCATATTTCTGGGGTGCATGGGGTATTTAAGCACATGGATGAATATTTACTGGCTGGCGCACCCGCATCAAACCCAGAATTTTTCGACCCCCAGGAAATGCAACGCTTGCACAAACAGCAAATTGCTTGCGTGGAATATGTCGATGGTTTATTGGGCAAGCTCTTTGACAAATGCCCGGATAACACCCATATTATTGTCACCGCAGATCACGGGGAGCTATTTGGCGAAGATGGCTTTTTTGGACATGGCCCGGTGATGCATGAAAAGTGCTTTGAAGTCCCTTTTTTAGAGGGCCGGATCGCACAATGAGGGCGTAGAAGCCTGACGCAAAGCTGCCAAACGCTCTACGGACTGTCGTCGCAGGTTTCGATCGGTTTGAATGCGGCTGCTTAAAAGCTGATAGCGATCGCTCTTAGCATTAAACGGCGGCCACGATGCGCCACTCCCGTTCGGGTTTCCCGTGCGGGCAAATTGCGTCCAATACTCTGCCATCCGTTGAGACAGCCACTCATCCTCGCGTTCAAATCCCTGGTTTTCCGGCAATGTCCCAAAGACATAGCGCAACTCAATCCCGTGAAAACTCCCTAAACCGCTTCTGGCATTGCCCCGACTTACCCGGTCAAACTGATAGACATAGGTTTGCGGCTGAACGGCGGCCATTTGCATCGCCATTGTTTTCATATCCAGCACAAACAGGTCGCTAATTAAAGTTCGGATTGCTTGACGGGCCGAAGGATGATCGCGTGCGGGATACAGCGCCCAATATTGCTGGGCTAAGGTTGAGCCAAAGACTTGATTCAAAAACCGAGTATAGGCGCTCAGGGTATTAATTCTCAGATTATAGGCAAACACCGCCCCCTCATCGGCAACCGTCCCCGTCAGGAACGGAACGCGCTGCTGGCGACCGAGGGCGAACGCAGTTCCCGGCAATTCGGGGATGAGATAGCCATCTATACTCAGATGGTTCAGCGTCCCCGAACCCGCCATATCGCTATCAAAGGGCGTCTCTTCTAGGGTGGTTTCCCAAACCTTCACTACCTTTTGCCAGGGTTGGCGGCGCAGTTCCGGGGAACCCCCCAACCTTTGGGCAAAGGCTTCGCCAACGGATTCCAAACTGGGTAAATTGGGACGAGAAGCAGACAAACATCTGAGGCGATTGGGGACGCTACCACTTTGGGCGATCGCGCGTTGAAATAATCCTTCAGCCAACGGCGATGTCATCAACGTCGTCACGCTGACTGCACCCGCCGACTGACCGAAAATCGTCACATTTTTCGGATTGCCCCCAAATTCCCGAATATGGTCGCGCACCCACTTCAGGGCTAAAATCTGATCCATCAAGCCATAATTGCCCGAACTGGCATGGGGAGACTCAGCCGTGAGGGCTGGATGCGCCAGAAATCCCAAAGCGCCTAGGCGATAATTGAGTGTCACCACCACTACGCCCTTTTGCGCTAGCGAACTTCCGTCATACAGGGCCTCTGAACTCGAACCCACCAGAAACCCGCCACCATGCAACCACACCATCACCGGGAGGGAATCGGTTTTTTCGAGGGCGGGCGTCCAAATATTCAGGGTTAAACAGTCTTCGTCCATGCGCCCCGTCAGGCGGACAAAATCGCGCTGGGGTTGGGGACAAGCCGGGCCAAACGTTGTGGCGAGGCGGGGTTCTTGCCAAGGTTGAGCCGGAATGGGTTCGCGCCAGCGTCTCTCGCCGACGGGAGGCATGGCGTAGGGAATGCCGAGATAGCGCTTGACGCCGTTCTGCACTTCGCCCACAATCGGGCCAGACGGGGTGGATACGGGAGGGTTCATTGGGGCTGCACTCCCACCCGCAAGCAGCCAGAAACTGATGGTGGCGATCGCCATTGCTCGCTTCATCTTAGCTACACTCTAGCTTGACTGTGGCCCTGGTCAGATGTTGACCCCTTTTCTGGGGTTTGGTTCCGGCGCTGTCGAGCTTTGTTTCCCAAAACTGCACTCCCTAGGAGCAATGTTGCTAGAGCGGGCGCGGGTTCGGGCACTGATGATGGCGGTTGGGAAGCGAGTCTTAAGGACGTGAAATTTGCTGTTGGTGCAAATAAAAACGCCGCGCCGCTGCCCCCCTGTTCGCCAATGGCACCGATGACAATGTTTTGCCCCATTACGGCAATGGAGGTGCCAAAGGAGCCAAAGGCGGTGGGGTTGGGATTAAAAAAGGCCCCCACAAGTTGCCCGAATTGGGGACTGGTGGGGTTAGCATCGTAGACATAGACAGCACCTGCTAATGCTGCGCCTGCTAGCTCTCGCCAAGCGCCAATTAAGGCGTAGTGACCGATACTCGCTAGGGAAAAGCCGAAGTTTTCGCCCAAGTCGCCCCAACCATAGTCATAGGGGTAAAAGTTCTGAAACTGGGTCAGCAGACTGCCAAAGGTGGGGCTGCTGGGGTTGCAATCATACAGGTAGGCTCGCCCGACGTTTAAGGCTCCAATATCTTCGCGAAACGCTCCTACTAAGCAATTGTTGCCCACGCTCGCCACTGAATGACCAAATTCGTCATTTTGCCCCCAAGCATCGGTAGGCGACGGATGAGGGTTAGATAGGGAGAGCAGCAGTTGACCGAAGGTGGGACTGGTGCGATCGCCATCAAACAAGTAAGCTGCTCCTGCATCGACTCCCCCAACATCATCGCGAAAAGAGCCAATCAGCACGTTTTTGCCGACGCTGGCAACAGCGACGCCAAACCTATCCCCAGCGCCGGGATTTGGGTTGTTAAAGGTGGTTAGTAGCTCGCCAAAGGTGGGACTAGCGCGATCGCCATCAAACAGGTAGGCTGCCCCAGCCAGGGGCGCTCCTATGTTGTTACCAAAGGCTCCAATCAAGACGTTATTGCCCATACCCGCCACGGAAAAGCCTGTAAAATCAAAAGGTCTGGGGATGGGCGCTTGGAAGGTCATTAAGAGATCGCCGAAGGTGGAACTCTGAGGGGTGCCATCGAATAAATAGGCGCGTCCTGGTTGTCCCTGTGCTAAGGTCGCATGGCGGAAGGATTCGCCAATCAGGATGTTATTCCCCACGCTGGCAACTGACCCTCCAAAGTTTCCAGAAACTGCGGGATTCGGACTTTGAAAGGTCATTAATAATTGTCCAAAGGTAGGACTTGTGGGATTGCCATCAAATAGGTAAGCCGCCCCAGCATCTAGGGCGTTTGTGTCGTCTTGAAAGGCTCCAATTAGGACGTTATTGCCAACGCCAGCTACGGAAATTCCAAAAAAGTCATTGGCTGCCGGGTTTGGGTTCAAAAAGGTATAGCCAAGACGATAGGGAGAGGCGGCTTTTGCTACTCCCTGAAAGACTAGACTGGCAAGACTAAGGGAAAGGGTTAATACGCAGAATTTTAGGCTATTCTTGACGAGTTTCATTGAAGGTTTTACCTAGATAATAATTGATTATTTGCGTCTTATAGCAGCGAATTTGGTTGACTGACAAAAGGATAATTGGGTTGGGTTGAGTTTTGGATCTCAACCCAGCTTTGGCTGCTGTTAGATTGTGCTAACACTAACCCAACTGACAGTAGTTTTGTCAGTCAATCAGGCAGCGGACATATCGATTAGAAAAAGCGGATTTGGGGGAAGACGTTCCAGTAGAACATCTGTTTATCAATCGATGTTCTAATTGCCTTGGCAGTTGCTATAAATTCGATAAAATAAGAGGATTCATTATCGATCGATCTGAAGATTTTCGTTTTTCCAGAAAGGATGAATCAACTGAGGCAGATACTGGTCGGATATAGGTTCGCCAATTCCATATTGAGTAGGGAATTTATCTTTAGGTAAATAAAGCGTCCCGAAGATTAAATCAATGACGGGAAAGGTACCAGCCAGATTTTTGGTATAAACGGTTGGATCGTTAACATGATGCCAGCGATGAAATTCAGGGGTGGCGATTATCCACTTTAACGGACCAAATTTGAAGCGAACATTGGCATGAATGAAGATCGCGTTAAAGGTGACGACAATGATATATAAACCCAAAATTTCTTTTGTAAATCCAAGAATATATAAGGGGATAAAACCACAAATTCGAGTAAAAGTTTGATCTAAAGGATGCAAGCGGGCGGCTGAAAGCCAATCAATTTCTTCACTACTGTGATGAATGGCGTGAAATTTCCATAAAAAAGGTACAGTATGTAAAAGACGATGGGCAAAATAAGCGCCAAGTTCTTGTACAAAAACGGCAATTGTTAATTGCAAAACAAAGGGTTGAGCGGCAATCAGATTTTGGATATTGGGATTAATTAATTGATCTAAAACTGGGAGCAGAAAAAAGATAGCGATCGCCAAACAGAGATTGACAAAAATTCGCGTCACAAAAAAGTGAAGAAAATCCGCCCACCAGCCCCGTCGGAAGAACTTTTGCGAATGCAAGGGAAACAGGAGTTCTAGCGGAGTGAAGATGACAAAAAAAATAACAAAAGCGTAGATTAATCTAGTTAACACGATTTTTCTGCCTAGGAAATACAGCAACAGGGAAATTAGAAGATTTTGAGGTTGAACTTACAATCATTCCCTCCCTTTTTATCCTTATTCCAAATCAAAAGCCGTTCCTAAATACTCATCATCAAGAGCGGGTAAAAAAGAAGCCGGTTTGCCCAGCAAATCGCAAAGAATAGCCTGATTATCTGCCCCCAAATCCGGGCCTCGACGGTGCAAAATTCCGCCCCCCTTGGCAAAGCGGAAAGGAAACCCCGGATAGGTTCCGCCTTCTGCGATCGCCGTTTGGAACCATTGGCGCTGCTGTAAATGCTCATCTTGAGCCAGCGTGCTAACATCTTGCACCATACCCGCCGCCAACCGGGCCGCCTGCAACTGTTGCATCGCCGCTTGGGCCGTTTGGGTACTCGTCCAAGATTCAATCAGCAGATCGAGTTCGTCGTGATGCTGATGGCGATCGCGCCGACTCTGAAACCGAGAATCGTCCGACCATTCCGGATGTCCGCAAACCTGACAAAACCGCTGCCACTCCTCATCCGAACGCAAGGTCAGCACCAGCCAGCGGTCTTCGCCCAGCGCCCGGTAACACCCCTGATTATAGACCGGGTGGCGGTTGCCGATAGGGAGCGTCTGCGTACCATTGAGGATAAATTCCAGTAAATGCTCCCCCATCAACCAAGTACAAGCTTCGCGCTGAGACAAATCCACCCATTGACCTTCCCCCGTCTGCTGGCGATAAATCAGCGCCGTCATCGCCGCACAAGCGCCCATAATCCCATTGGTGACATCCATTTCGCGGACGCGCATGGCATCGCCTTGACGACTATAGGCCGTTAAGCCCTGCAAACCACTCAGCGCCTCAATACAGCCGCCATAGCCAGCGTATTGCGACTCCGGCCCCGTTGCGCCAAACGCCGACATCGACACCAAAATAATATCCGGGCGCAACTCTTTAAGCACCTCATAGCCTAACCCCCAACCTGCCATCACCCCCGGACGCGAATTATCTACCACAATATCCGATTGGCGGATTAACTCCTTGGCTGCCTCCACCTGTTCGGGTTGGTGCAAATCCAAAGTAATAGAAGCCTTATTGCGATTCATCTGCCACCAGCGCGGGTGCCGATTTTTACGGTCTAAATAAGCGCCGCGCATTCCATCAAGGCGAGGAGGATACTCAATTTTAATCGTCTGCGCGCCATAGTCAGCGAGCAAGCGCGTCGCATGGGGACCCGCCCAGTCGTGGGTAAAATCAACAATCCGAATCCCTTGCAGGGGTTGCGGCCTAACTGCGGCAGAGGTTTGGGGGCGCTGGCGCGGTTGGGCCGCAGTGAAAGTGTTTTCTCCCAACAAAGGGGCGCGAACTTGCTGCCACGGGGTTTTACTGGGGCGAAACGGCGCGCCCACCATTGGATATTTGCCCAGTTCGGGATGTTCGGTATCGAGAAAGAACTGGCGGGCCTGGAGTTGGGGAGACTCCAAAACCTCCTGTAGGGTTGCCAGATAGCCCCAAGCGAGTTTGCGGGCTTGTCCGGCGTGGAAAATCTCCTGTTTCCCGTGCTGTAACAACCAGGGGGCCATCAATTGGCGCACCTCCTCGCGGTAGCGAATGCGCCCCTCCATGTGGGCATATTGGGGGCCAACCAGTTCGGGTGATTCAAAAATTTCTGCCCCTTTAAGCCAATGACGGATCGGCCCGCCCATAATTGCTGCATGACCGTCTTTGCAGGGAAACGTGCGCCAAGGGACGAGGGCGTGTTCGTCGTTGCTGCGCTTGGCAACTTTGCCGAGGTGAAGATATTCAGCGATCGCAATTTCAATATTATCCATCGCCGCTTCTTGAATCGACACCTCAATGCGATCGCCTTCTCCGGTAATTTCCCGACGATAATCGGCCATCAGCGTGGCAATATAGGCTTTCATCCCCGCACTCAAATGAGCGATCGCGGGGCCTCCTGCCAAAGGGGCTTGATGCGGATCGCCCGTCCCATACATCAACCCGCTCATCGCGTAGAGGGTAATCTCTTCAGCCTGATAATCTCGGTAAGGGCCAGACTGCCCGAAGTTGGAAATGGAAGTAACAATCAGTTGCGGATTCAATTGTGCTAAATTCAAGTCCAAATCTTGGAGCAGCCCATCTTCGACCAGCACATCCACCTGTCGCACCCAGTCCTGTAACTGGGCTTTCCCCTCCGCCGCACTCAGGTCAAGAACAACGCTTTTTTTCCCCGTATTGAACCACAGAAACGGTAAACTCCGTTCCGTCCCCGGTTGACCCTCAACAAAGGGCGGACAATGGCGCATCGGTTCGCCACCGGGCGGTTCCACTTTAATCGTCTCTGCCCCAAAACCCGCCATCAGTTTGGTACAGTAAGACCCAGCTAGGCGTTGGCTCAGATCCAAGACGCGAAGATGCGAGAGAGCATTAGCTTGATTGTGCATGGCAACTGAACAAAGAGTAAGGTTGGAAAACGCTAATCTGCATTTGCCTGAGTCCGGCGCTTGCGGGTGCGGAAAGGGGCAATCACCGGGGCCACCAGCATCGTATCGGTGGGCAGGGTTAGCATATAAACAATCAAATCGGCAACTTGGGTCGCGGGTAAGGCGTATTCGGGTTTAATCGGGCCATTTTGCTCCCACAGGGGCGTATCCACCGCATCGGGGAGGATCGCCTGCACCTTAATCCCGTGGAGGCGAACTTCTTCGGCTAAGGATTCCGATAAACCAATGACGCCAAATTTTGAGGCACAGTAGGGAGCATCGTGGGCTTTGCCTTGGCGGCCTGACGTTGAAGACAGATTGATAATTGTGCCGCTACGCCGTTGGATCATCGCCGGGAGAACTGCCCGATTGCTGAGAAACACGCCTTTGAGGTTAATATCAAGCACGCAATCCCATTCCGCCTCAGAGACTTGCAATAGAGGTTTCGGGGAGGTGCCGGGGGCGCGTAAAATGCCCGCACAGGTTATTAAAAAATCAATCTGCCCAAAGCGTTCTAGCGTCTTAGCCGCCATTGCTTCCATATCGGATTCTTGGGCGACATCCAAGGCCAAGCCTAGGGTTTCTGCACCCAGCAATTCGGCCTGCAAGGCTTCAATCCGGTCGAGACAGCGATCGACAATCACCGCGTTTGCCCCTGCTGCGGCCAAGGCGCGACAGGTGGCTTGACCGATACCGCCCGTTCCTCCCGTGACAATTGCGACTTTTTCGTGCAAGGGTTGTCTCATGGTTTAAACTCCATCACCGTAAATCTTTAGGCGCTACCCCGGATCGCTTGCATCCAACTGGGGCGACTTTGACTGCGTAGCGGTTCGATTGTGGTTTCCAGACAGACGGTATCGGGTGGCAGCATCACCAAATACAGAATCAGGCGAGCCACCTCTTCGACCGAGACGAGGTTTTCCGGTCGCGGAATCGGGCCGTTTTGCTGCCAAATGGGAGTAGCGATCGCGCCCGGTAAAAGCACCTGCACGCGCACCCCCGCGTCGCGAACTTCCTCAGCCAGGGCTTCCGACAGACCAATCGTGCCAAACTTGGAGGCACAGTAAGCCGCATCAAACGCATAACCGCGACGACCGGATGTTGAGGAAATATTGATAATCTGTCCCGAACCCTGGCGAATCATCGCGGGCAAAACGGCGCGATTGCTCAGAAAAACGCCTTTAAGATTAGTATCGACCACCTCATCCCATTCCCGAACGCTCGTCTGTTGCAGGGTCCGCACAACCCCCCCTGACGGTCGGAGAATCCCCGCTGCGGCAATCAGGCTGTCAATACGACCGTAACGCGCCAGGATTTGGTCTGCCATTTGGGTCATGTCTGCGGCTTGACCAATATCGGCTGCCCAGGTCATCACCGTGCAGCCGCGTACCGTGGCTTGCAGGCTATCTGCGGTTTGTTGTAGGCGATCGCGATCGCGACCCACGATCGCTACCGTTGCCCCAGCTTGCACCAATTGCTCGGCAGTGGCACGACCAATCCCGGCGCTACCCCCGGTAATAATACTGACATGACCTCGGAGCCAGGTATTGTCCATTGCAGACTAGTCCAATGATTTTTGAGCCACCATTTCCAGCCAGTAGCGCGGGACTTCCCTCAGACCCTCAGCCGCTAGGGTGGGCGCAGCCGCATAAAATAGGGCTTCGCACGCCAGCTTCACGGGATAGCCACTCAACAGCACTTTGCCCAAACCCGCATAGGAACCAATCGTTTCAAAGCTGCGCTGTGTCAGCATCACCGTCCGCTCGTTTTGCCATTGCACATTGAGGTTGTGGGCGGCCATCTCTTGGGTATACTCCAGCGTTGAGAGCCAATGGGTGGAAAAAGCCGGGGCCGCTTGGCCGCGCTGGCGCGCGATACCGGGGAGTCCGGCGGCTTTAAGTTCGGCGTTGCGACGTTGCAAATAGGCGATCGCTTCTTGCACCCAACGCAGATAAATGGGTTCGGTCCCCGGAACGTAAGTCCCGGCATAAAAGGAGGTATTAAAGGCAAAATAGCCCCCCGGTCGCAAAACGCGAGCAATTTCGCTAAAGAGTGCTTCCCGATTGGCGACCATATGAATGGCATTGCCCATCATCGCTAAATCAATGCTGTGGGTTGCAATCGGCAAACAATCCGCCGTTCCCTCCACCAAAATAACGCTACCGCTTTGATGAGGGGTTAAGGGTTGAAAAAAACCCATCTCCGCTAAATCGGCTTGACCCCACAATAGCGACTCCCTAGAGAGATCTACGCCCACCACTTGCGGGAGTTCCCCACGGTTCTCCGCCAGACAGCGCTTCAGCAACAGTTCCGTCATCGTTCCCGTACCGCAGGCCAAGTCAAGAACGCCTTGCACTGATTGGAGGGGCAACTCTTCAATCAATAAACGATTGGCCTCAATATATTCGGGTTCGCGGGAAAACGGCTCATAGGAGGTATCAATATCGATTTCATCGAACGCCAGGGAGGGGGAATAACTCATTACAATCCTCAGTCTCTAAAAACCTGCAAGCATTCAAGCAGCCGTCTGGGTTTTGACGCGCGGGAAAAACATCACCTTCAGCTTGCTTTTCGGAATAAATGTGGCGCGGTTGTGCAGCATCGGCGATACATCTTGCCCCTCTAGCACCGTCCAGTTGTAGTCCCGGAGGATATTCACCGCCAGTGCCATTAAAAACAACATAGCGTAAGGCTTACCCGCACAAATTCGCTGTCCGCCCCCAAATCCAATCAGGCTAAACTGCGTCCGTTTATCTTCCTCGCGCGGGGGGGCAAACCGTTCGGGGTCAAACCGTTCTGGATGTTCAAACACCTCCGGTAGGTGATGGCTGACAAAGGTACACATCCGCAAACTCCAACCCGCTGGCACCGTATAGCCGTTAAATTCAAAGGATTTCACAATTTTGCGCGTTCCTCCAAAGGCGGGCGAATGGACGCGTTCCACCTCTTTAAACACGGAACTTAAATAAGGGAGTTTGCTGTGGTGTTCCCAAGTAAAAGGCTGATTGCCAATGACGGCATCAATCTCGGCTTGGGCTTTGGCTTTCACCGTTGGGTGGCGGTTAAGGGCATACAGAAACCAAGTTAAGGTCGCCGCCGTTGCATCCGATCCGGCAACGGTAAACAGGAGGGTATGGGCGGCAATTTCTTTATCGCTTAGACCTTCTCCGGTTTTATCTCGCACCTGTATCCACTGGCTTAAAACATCTTGACCAAGATGGTTGCGGCGGGTGGCAATCAGATCGTTAATTTGTCGTTGCAATTGCACGCCCGCTTCAAGTTTAGCCCGTCTCAGACGCTTGACCGAACTGTCTCTGGCGGCCCCCAAGTTGCCAGAGCGGACTTCGGGAACGGCGACAAAGGCCTCATACAGGTTGTGCAACAATTGTTTGCGGTCGGCGTCCTCTGCTTGCCCGGTTAACCACACCCAAATGGTTTCAAACAGCAAGGCTTTAATGGCTGGAAAGCAGGTGACGGTGGGTTGTTCTGCCCACTCTTGCAAGCGCTGTTCGCCCGCTACCCGGATGGTGTTTAAAGTGAAGGCAAGGGTTTCTGGACTAAAGGCCGGAGAGGTGAGTTGGCGCAAGCGTCGCCAGGGTTCGCCATCTTTGAGGGAATAGGGTTCGTCTCCGAACATAATTCGCACGTATGGGGCTACCCCTTGGCTAAAGCTAAAGCAGTCGGGGCGGTCGTGCAGCACAAATTTATTGGCTTCTGGGCCAATGACAAAGACTAGGGGACCCCCAAGGTGAGTTTTAAAGATGGGGCCATAACGACGGTAACGATCCCACATATAAGCAATCGGATCGGCGGCAAATTCGCGAATTTCACCAATTATCGGGGTACCAAACGTGCCGGGTGGCAAATTCGGCAACTGCAAATCGCTCGTTTGCGGTATGCTTAACATCCTTGCCCTCCAAGGCATGATGGGGATAAGGGTGCGTGTATTAATAGTCCAAGCAACCGTTCATCTCTGACTGCCCATTGTCAGATGAAAGGGGATTGTACGACTCAATGCGTTCGCTCGGTTTTGGGAATTTCTGAATCTGAGTTAGCGTTTGACCTAGGACAGCAATTCAGGATGGCGCTAACAGTTGGGTTGGGAGATAGAAGGGCCCAACTTCATTTCTAAGATGAACGCAAGCTTGAGTTTAGTCAAGGGGATAGTTCTTGACAATTTGTTAAGTGCTGAGGGGTGGGTTTACCATTGGGCAGGTAATTGGTAGGGAGGCGAACCGGCTTGAGTCCAGCGTTCGACTTGCTCTTTGAGGAGATAGCGCCCTTCAAAGTGGTAGTCGCCCATGCGGTGTTTGACGGCGTAGGGAAATTTATTGAGGTCGCAATAGTCGCTATCTTCCCAAGTTATTCGTTGCGGGGCATGTTGCCAGGTTTGGGTGCTGGTGGACATGACGCGGACATTGACGGCGAGGGAGTCGCCAATGGGCCAAGGGAACCAGGTGATGCCATTTTCAGGATAAGCGTTGGCGGGGCGATCGCTCTCGGCTCCAATCGCGATGGTGTAGTTGCCTTGGGCATCAATGACGATATTTTCATCGATGATATCAATCACGGGAATGAGTTTAATGGGCGATCCGGTTTGCAAGGTAATGCCCCAATAGCGCAGTTGTTCGGAGGATTCCATAATTGGGTTTCCGGCTAAGGTGCGCGGGGTTTTGGGGGCTTTGCCCCGAAAGACAAGGACGCGTCCGGGTTTGAGGGTGGCGGCGCTATACAGGTAGGTGATGTGGACGTTATGGCCGCTGGTGTGTTCGTCGTTGGCGGGGGGTGGCAGTTTTGGACTCATGCCATAGAGATGGCGATAGGCTTGCAACAGGGTGGTGCGACAGTGGTCGGGATCGTCAGCGTTTCTTAACCAACCGATGAATAGGGGCGTGCCAAAGGATTTAATCAGTTTGAGCGTTCCGTCGCTATGGGTAAAGACTTGGGCGACTTTGGGGACAAAATCTCCGGGTTTCCCGGCTTGGGCGAGGCTGGCGCGGGCCCATTGTTTGAGGGCGTCTAAGGATTCTTGCTCTTTGCGCGATCGCCCCTCTTCTATCGCGGGGTTTTCTCGGATAGAATACCGTTGAGGGACTTGGGTCATGTTGAGTTCCACCTCGCGGGTAATGGGGGCGAGTTGGGGTTGTTGACCGGGAAACTGAATCCGGATGACGGGCGTGGCAACTTGACCGTAGGGTTCGTAATGGTCGGGCAAAAAGATTCGCATCCAGATGAACGGACCTCGGTCGCCGTTTTTGCCGCTTTGGGTGCAGCCGTAACGCAGATTGCCGGGGGCGCGATAGGGGGGAATGGCTGCCGCTCCATTCAAAGCAACGGGATTGCCATCGCGCAGTTCAAAGGTAATATGGTAGTGGCGTTTGCTGGCATTGCGATCGGCTCCAGGTAAAAAGGGATTGGTATGGCCTGGATCGGGTACGATATCTTCATCGAGGAGAGCGATTTCGGGAATTCCGGTTCCGTCGCCGATAGAGGGCAGTTCGGGACTCCAAGGGGCGCAAACTTGAAAGTTCATCATGCGGGCGTGGGGAAAGTCGCCTTCGATTAAGATTTTGGTTCCGGAGGGGACGGGTTTGTGGTAGCGCCACAGAAAGTAGGTGTTTCCTGGGGGTTCGCCTTTGGCATGGTTTTCAAACTGCCAGGTGTCGGGACTGTCGGCTAGAATTTTCCACCATTGGGCGCGTAAATCTCGCACCCCATACCAATGCGGAGGCCATTGGATAGAAGTGGGGTCGCTGGTTGAGGTGGTTCCCCACATGCCGGGAACGGTGGGATTTTCCATAGTCTGCTGCTGTGCTATTCCGGGTTCTGTTTGCAGTTGCGATTCGACCGGCCCGCAGGCTAAGGCAATCAGAGTTGATAATAGGGCGGTCGCGGCAATTTTCACAATCTTCATTTCAGGGCATCCTTCACCGAGATAGTGCTTGCCTAATAGAGTCTGTTATAACAGCTTTAATTCGATTTTTGGGTAGTGCTGAAGTTGTCCACCCCCCAATTTTGCAATCCTTCATCATTCGGCGATTGATTCTTTGCAAAACATTAAGTTTTCAGAGCCATGAACCCGCAATTACAAGCTCGTTTTCGTCAAGATTTGGTCATTATCCCAATTTCGGAAAAGGGAAAAACCACAAAACGCTATTTAATCAAAAATCCGGCTTCAGGAGAAACATTTGAATTCGGCGAAGAGGAGTATTTTCTCTGTTGTGCGGTCGATGGGATAACGCCACCCACGCAAATCATCGAGGACTTTCAAGCCCGATTTTCAACCGCACTATCCCCAGAGGATTTTCAACAATTTGTGAGGCAAATTTCGAGTTTAGGACTGGTGGAAACCTTAGACCAGCACGGCCCGAACTTGTCAGCCTCTCAAGTTCAGTCGCCGCCTCCCGATCGCTCGTTTGAGTTAAATTGGTCTTTATTTAATCCTGCCCGCTTATTTAACCTCTCTTCTCGGCTTTTTAGACCTTGGAATTATGCCCTAAAAGTCGGAGTTTGGATGCTATTTCCGCTTCTGGCGATCGCGCTCTTTACCCTCTGGAGCAATCGCTTGTTGCTGTGGCAAGATACCGTCTTATTATTAGAGCCTAAGCCCTTTATTCTTCAATTTATCAAAAATCTACTCATTCTCAATTTTACCACAAAATTGCTTCAAGGAACCGTTGGCTATTATCAAGGAGCCACCGTCCAAGAATTTGGAATTACATTAGGATTTGGCTTTTTGCCCTTCTTTTATATTAACAAAGCTGAGTTTTGGAAACTGCAACGCTACAAACAAGTGTGGATCTTTGGTACCCCCTTAATCTATCGCCTCTTTCTGATTGCTAGCGGGATATTAATTTGGCACGCAACGCGCGGAACTGGCACCCAATTAGCCGCAAGTTCCCTTACTCTCGCCCATGCAGCATTTACCAGCTTGTTAATTGTTGGAAACCCCTTTTGGCCATCCGATGGTTATGGCTGGATGATTAACTTTTTTCATCTTCCTGCCACTTCGCTTCAGCGGGCATTTCGGATCTGGGGAATGATGCTAAATCGGCGAAGATTGCCCCCCTTGCTCACCTTAAAAGGCAGAATTGGTTTAGTCGTGTATGCGGCGATCGCAGTTTTATTTTGGACTGTGTTTTTCGGCTATTCTGCTACCCTGCTGGCGGCTTCGCTGCAACGTAACTTTAGGGGTAGTGGCGTTATTTTATTCCTCAGCATTTTACCCTTATTTTGCCTTTGGTGCGTGTGGATGACTGCTAAGTTCGGCGTCAAGCCACAACCCGCTAGCGAACAGAACTTCACCGCAGAAGAAATCCTCTCCAATCCCCCTTCCGTTCGCGAACTTCGCCCCCCTTCACCCTCGCCACAAACAACTTACATTCCCTTTCGGCAAGAACCCCAATATTTAGCGCGATCAAAAACTCGATGGATTCGCCCCCTCAAATCATTTTTAATCCTATTTTTGATAGCTGGATGTATTGCCCTTCTGTTTCTGCCTTACCAATACCACACCGGCGGAGAAATTCAACTGATCGCGCCGCAAAAACAAGAAATTCAAGCCGAAATTGAAGGTTATATTCGTCAAGTCAAATTTCGGGGAGGCGATGGAACTTGGATAGAAAAGGGAAGCGTAATTGCCGTCATGGAAGCGGCCGATATTCAAAATAGCTTTAACACAACCCAAGAAGCTATTAAAGGTCAGCAAGCCCTCTTACTTAAACAACAGGCAAACTTAGCTAAATTGATCGCCGAACCCCGACCAGAAGTTGTAGAAGTCGCGCAGGAACAATTAGCAGTGGCTCAAAAACAACTCAATGTCAGCCTCAAGCAATTAGAAACGCAAAAAGTTCAAGCCGAAGCCAGTGCAAGGCGGGCAACAAGATTTAGAGAATTATGGCAAGAGGGGGTAGTTTCTCAACAACAATGGGAAGATGAACAACGACAAGCTGATATCGACCTTGCCAATCAAATTACAACCGAAGAAGCCATTGGTACTGCCCGTCAAAGACTGAATGAAGCGCAGGCAAATTTAAATTTAGTTTTAAGCGGCACAAATCCAAAAGATATTGAAGCTGCCCGCCAAGAAATTGAAGTCACGCGAGCAAATATTAGCCGTTTAGAACAAGAACTGAGCTATTTAGGCACGCAGATTCAAAGCAGTCAGCTTTTTATGCCGTTTAGGGGACAATTGACCACTGCTTACTTGGATCGAAAGATTGGAACTTATTTAGAAAAAGGAGATACCTTTGCCATTGCCGAATCCGGAGATTTCATCCGAGGAGAAGTTTCAGTCCCTGAGTTTCAAGTGGATGAAATTTCTCTCAACGGTCAAGTTTTTGTCAAGCTTTTAGCTTATCCCAAGCAAACCCTAACTGGTTCAGTGATTTCCATTGAACCCAGTGCCGTGACAACGACTTACGGACAAGTGGTTAAAGTTGTGGTTGAACTGCCAAACTCCGAGAATATTTTGAAATCTGGGATGACGGGCTACGCCAAAATTCAAGGTAGAACCATGCCCGTCATTATGGCGTTTTCTCGTGCCTTACTGCGCTTTGTTTTGGTTGAAGTATGGTCGTGGTTTCCCTAAGTTGCCAATCTTTTATGACCCATCGTTCAAGTGTTTTATTGAGGTTAACCGCCGATGAACGTTTCTCACCTCAGTTCTTCCAGTTCGCCTTCAGATATTGCCATTGTTGGCATGTCTGCATTATTCGCCAAAGCTGCGAACTTACAGGCTTACTGGCATAACATTCTGCATCAAGTAGATGGAGTCACCGAAGCCCCCGATAGTTGGGCGTATCCTTACTTTGACCCCAATTCAACTGAAAACAACCGAATTTACACGCGCAAAGGGGGCTTTCTGGGAGATTTAGCCCAATTCAACCCCTTAGAATTTGGAATTATGCCCACGGCGGTTGACGGGGGAGAACCCGACCAATTCTTAGCCTTAAAGTTAGCGCGGGATGCCCTTCAAGATGCCGGTTACGACCAAAAACCCTTTAATCGACAAAAGACAGGAATCATTTTAGGGCGCGGCACTTACATCAATCGGGGTTATACCACCCTGCTCCAGCATGGGATGATTGTGGATCAGACCCTAGAACTTTTGCAACAGCTTTGTCCCCACCTCGATAGGCAAACCTTGAGTTCTGTGCGTCAGGGGCTAAAAGAGTCGCTACCGCCGTTTAGTCCGGAAATGCTACCCGGCTTAGTCCCCAACAACGTAACGGGACGGATTGCCAATCGTTTAGACTTAATGGGGCCCAACTTTATTATTGATGCAGCTTGTGCCTCTTCGTTAATTGCCGTGAAATTGGCAATGCAAGAGTTATTAACGCATCGCTGCGACATGGTATTGGCGGGAGGAATTCACGCCTCCACGCCTCCCCAGATTTATATGATTTTCTGCCAACTGGGGGGGCTATCGCATTCCGAGATTCGACCTTTTGATGCGTCGGCGAATGGCACCTTGTTGGGGGAAGGTTTAGGAATTTTAGTCTTAAAACGGCTAGCCGATGCCCAACGCGATCGCGATCGCATCTATGCTGTTCTCAAAGGGGTTGGCAGTGCCAGCGATGGCAAAGCTTTGGGCTTGTTAGCCCCGCGTTTAGAAGGAGAAGTCTTAGCCTTAGAACGCGCCTACCAAAGCAGCGGTGTAGACCCTAGCAGCGTTGGTCTAATTGAAGCACATGGTACCAGCATTCCTTTAGGCGATCGCACCGAGATTCAAGCCCTCTCGCAACTGTTTGGGCCGCGCCAGGGACAAATGCCCCCCATTGCCCTCGGTTCCGTCAAATCTAGCATTGGGCATTGCATCCCGGCGGCGGGCGTCGCCGGACTGATTAAAACCGCCCTGGCGCTGTACCACAAAGTCTTACCCCCCACCCTATGCGAACAAGTCAACCCCGCTTTGGGGCTAGAACAAACGCCCTTCTACATCAATACACGCGCCCGACCTTGGGTTCATGGCAACCCCCACCTCCCGCGCCGCGCCGGAGTCAACGCCTTTGGCTTTGGGGGAATTAACGCCCATGCTGTTTTAGAAGAATATCGCGAATCTTCCCCGACAGCCAGCCCCCTGGCACTGCGACCGCCGAACGAACTGCTGATTTTTTCCGGTGACGAACGCGCCGAATTCATCGAACTTCTAAAAACGACCCTCTCTCATCTACAAACTTCTCCCCCCCCAACCCTCACCCCCCTGGGCTATCAACTATCGCAAACCCCCAGCGGTTTCCATCGCCTCGCCATTATTGCCAGCGACCCCGCAGACCTGGCCGCCAAACTTACGCTAGCCTTAGACAAACTCGATAGCCAGCCCCAACGCTTCCAAACCCGCAACGGCATTTATTACGGCCAAGGCAAACCACCGGGCAAAGTTGCCTTTCTGTTTCCCGGCGAAGGGGCGCAATACACCAACATGCTGGCAGACCTCTGTTTAGCCTTTCCCCAAGTCCGCGAATGGTTTGATTTTCTCGACCAAACCTTTTGGCAAGAACGTCCCTATCGCCCCAGTCAGGTGATTTTCCCGCCTCCCACCAGCCTCACCACCGCTGAAGAACTGTTTGCAGACCGACAATTATTTGCGATGGATATTGGTTCGGAAACCGTGTTTACGGCCAGCATGGCCTTGTACGAACTCCTTGAACAATGCCAAGTTCCCTGCGAGGCGATGGTGGGTCATAGTACCGGAGAAAATACGGCCTTGTTTGCCTCCGGAACCGCCCAAATTGAAAGTCGGGCGCAGCTAGGCGAGTTAATGCGCTATCTCAACCAACTGTATCAAGAACTCGAAACCGGCGATCGCATTCCCAAAGGGGCCTTACTCGCCGTCGGGGCCATTTCCCCCGACCAAATGGCGCAAACCCTAGCGGCTGCTGAAGGTCGCCTGCATTGGGCAATGGATAACTGCGACAATCAATTGGTGCTGTTTGGCAGCGAAACCGAAATTGAAGCCATCACTCCCCCCTTAAAAGCCCAAGGGGGAATTTGTTTGCGCCTGCCCTTTGACCGGGCTTACCATACCCCCCTATTTGCTGGCGTGGCTGAGGCATTTCGGACTTTCTACGAGGCGTTGAATATTCGCCCTAGCAAAATTCCCCTGTATAGTTGTGCCACCGCCGAAATCTTTCCGTGCGAACCCGCCGCCATCCGCGCCCTCGCCCAGCAGCAGTGGTCCAGCCGCGTCCGGTTTCGAGAAACCATTGAAACCCTGTATAGCAGAGGCTTTCGGATTTTCGTGGAAGTTGGGCCGAGTAGCAACCTCACGGCGTTTACGAATGATATTCTGCGCGGGAAAGACGCCTTAGCCGTTGCCAGCAACAACCGCCGCCGACCGGGGTTAGAACAATTGCAACATTTACTCGGTCGGTTATTTGCCAGCGGCATCAACGTCAACCTCGATATCTGGTATCGCAACGCCGAGACTCAGGTTAGCGCGACCCCCCCAGCAGCAACCCCCCTTAGCCTGAATATGCCCGCGATGCACTTATCGCAGACCTTGGTGCAAAACCTGCAAGATAAGCTGCACCCTCCCCAAGAACTTCCTAGCGAACCCGTTGCCTGTAGCGGTCAAACAGCGGTCGTTTCTGCTTATTTTGACTTGATGCAAGACTTTTTAAAAAGTCAAGAACAGGTTTTCAGTCAGTTCTCGCCCCATCCTGCGACTGTCTGTTGTGCCTATCCCTTATTGGGCGAAATTCTCAGCCAAGATGAAAGTTATTTAGAGTGCGATCGCATCTTTAGCCTAGACCCAGATTGCTTTCTCGCCCACCATACCCTCGGCGGTCAGCCTTCCCAATGGCAACCCGACCTCTTGGCTTTACCCGTCATTCCCTTCACCTTCAGTATGGAAATCATTGCTGAGGCGGCCCATTATCTATTGGGCAGTCAATATACCGTGGTTAGCTTGCACAATCTGCGGGGCTATCGCTGGCTAACCTTAGATGAGGGAAACTTGCATCTGTGCATCCGCGCCCAACGCCAAGAACCTACCCCAGAAGGCGAAAGCGTCTTAGTTCGCCTGTTTCAACAGCAAACCGTTGGCCCAGAAACCGGACTGTTAGTCTTTGAAGGGGAGGTTCGCCTATCGCCGCAAGCCCTCTCCCCCCCACCTCCGCAGCCGTTTAGCTTAAACGCCCCCAAACGGCCCCGCCTCGCCGATGCCGACTTATACCAAACCGGGATGTTTCACGGTCCGCTATTGCAAGGGGTCAAACACCTGCGTCAATGGTCGGAAGAAGGGATAGAAGCTGATTTACAAGTGCTTCCGGTCGATGAGTTTTTCAGCGAAGTGAGGGGTTCTCAGTTTCAACTCGATCCTGGCTTACTCGATGCGGCCGGTCAATTAGTTGGATATTGGCTAACCGAACAATTCGGCCCGGACTTTAATTGTTTTCCCTTTCAAGTCAACGCCTTTTATCAATATGCTGCCCCCCTGCCTGCGGGAAGTCTTGTAGACTGTCGCGGGACCATTCGCTTTACTAGCCCGCAACAAATTGCCGCCGATTTTGAGTTACTCGATGCTACAGGTCAGGTTATCGCCCGCTTAGAACAGTGGCAAGACCGTTACTTTACCATGCCAACGGCATTTTCTGAGTGTCGGCTGCACCCGCAAACAGCGTATCTGTCGGAAGCTTGGATGCAAGCCGAAACGGGTTTAACCCTGCGGCGCATTCCGGCATTTGGCGAACATTTTCTAGATGAGGCGTGGGCTATCTGGCAGCGGGTTCTGGTTCACCTAATGCTGACGCCCACAGAACGGGAAACTTGGTATCGCTTCCCGCCGGGAAAGCGGCGCAAAGACTGGTTGCTAGGTCGCATTGCCGCTAAAGATGTCATTCGTCAATGGGCGGCTGAAGATTGGGGCGTTGTCCTGGCCCCCATCGATATTGAAATTGGCACCACGGATTTAGGCAAGCCCTTTGCAGAAATTCCTTTGCTCGATACGATTTTGCCAGATCTTTCGATTGCCCATACTCAAGGAGAGGCGATCGCTATTTTAGCCGCTGATGCCGAAAGCATTGGTGTGGATCTAGAACGATTGGATGCTCGTCGCGACTGGAGTTTGCTGCAAGGAGCGTTTAGCGAATCCGAACAAATGTTGCTGCAAAGCCTCTCCACGGCGCAGCAAACAACCGCTCTGTTGACTTTTTGGTGTGCCAAGGAAGCCGCTGCTAAAGCGGCGGGTACGGGTTTGATGGGTGTGCCGCGTCGCTGGCAAGCGGTCTCTTATTCTGCGACCGAAAATCAGATGGAAATTGAGTTTGAGGGGTACAAATTTATCGTGCAATGGTGGCAAACCGCTACGCATCTGTTAGCAGTCTGCCAATCCCCTGTTCGCTCTTAATGGAGACAAACGGATGTCTGGGATACTTGCAAATCAGGTGGCTATTGTGACGGGTGGCGGCACGGGTATCGGTCGCGCCATTGTCCGACGACTCGCCCAGGAGGGCGCGGCGGTGGCGGTTTGCGGTCGCCATCGGCAGACTTTAGACCGCTGCGTTGAGGAACTGGTTGCCGAAAATTGGACGGCGAAAGCCTATTGTATGGATGTGCAAAATCGCAATGAAGTCGATACTGTGGTCGGTCGCGCGGCGATTGAACTGGGTTCTAGGGAGTCTCCCAAAATTGATATTGTGGTGAATAATGCCGCCGTAACGGGCTATACTCCGATCTCGAATTTGGTAGAGACGCTGTGGGAGGAGATTGTCGATACCAACCTCAATGGGCCGATGCGGGTAACGCGGGCGGCCCTGCGCTATATGCCGCACGGGGGGCGGATGATTAATATTGCCTCGGTTCTGGGCAAGCAGGGGGCGGCAGGCTATAGTGCCTACAGTGCCTCAAAACATGGTCTGCTGGGCTTAACGCGATCGCTAGCCCTTGAACTCAGTTCCCGCCAAATTACGGTCAATGCGGTCTGTCCGGGATGGGTTGAAACAGACCGCGCCGCCGATATTCTCAAACAGATTGCAGATGAGGCCCATCAATCTGCCGCCACAGTTCGACGAGGGTTGGTGAAGCGCATCCCCATCGGACGTTTTGTTCAGGCCAATGAAGTGGCCCAATTAGTGTTGTATCTCTGCCAAAAGGAAGCAGCGGCTGTCACCGGACAAGCGTTTTCTATTTGTGGCGGACAAACTTCTGCTTAACGACAATTCAAATAGCGTTCAAAATCGAGTTTTTCAGGGTGATTTGCTGAGAAACTCATCTGCTTTTTCTCTATTAATTGGCAAATCTATATGACACACTTTTCTTCTGTAATTCCTTTAGAAATTATTCCGTCGGATCGCGCTGCGGGTGCCGAAATTCGGGGGGTAAATTTGCTCGAACCGCTTTCACCAGACGTTCAAGAACAAATTGTTCAAGCCCTGGCGAATTACGGGGCGATTTTTTTTCGCGGCCAATCTTTGAACGAAGAACAACAATTAACCTTTACAAGAGCGTTTGGCGATACGATGGGACATCCTCTGGCGAAGGCCGAACATATGAGTTTTGGAGAGGGTTCTCAATCTGATGTTTATTACCTGAAAGATGAACCCGATTTAACCTATATTGGCAAAAATAAATTGAAAGGGGCAGTGATGTGGCATACCGATTTGCAATATATGCCAGAACCCCAGGTCTATTCTTTGTTGTATGGGATTGAAATTCCGTCTAAAGGGGGCGATACGCTGTTTTCTAATTTGGTTGCTGCCTATGAGGCGTTAGATGAATCTTTAAAGCAGAGAATTGAGCATTTGCAATGCGTGAATTGGATTTTGCGAACGATGCCGCCGGTGGTGCATCCTTTGGTGCGAATTCATCCGGTTTCTGGACGTAAGGCGCTTTATGTCAGTCCGACTTGTTCGCGTTCGATTGTCGATATGCCTCCCGGTCAAAGTAAATCTTTACTGCGGTATTTGATGCGCCATGTCACTCTCCCTCGTTTTGTCTGGCGTCATGTGTGGCAAGCGGGCGATCTGCTGATGTGGGATAATCGCCACACTCTCCATTGTCGAACGGCGTTCGATCTGTGCGAACGCAGAATGATGCGCCGCACCCAAACTGCTGGCGAACCCGTTATTCCCGCCTAGAGGGGCTTCAGTAAGTTCACGTAATATAAAGTTTCTGAAAAGGGGTTGGCAATTTGCACCTCCGTGAAATAACTTATATTATGCGGTTGCCACTTTCTGGCAACTGAATTGTCAAAACCTTGATTTTACTGAGATTATTTCTCTGAAGCCAAGTCGGCGTTCAGGGATTGCCCGCATAAAAAGCGCCAAAAAGACCCCCAGAGCTTGTCTGTTTGGGGAGCGTTTTTGATGCCTGCTGATTGGGCATTGTGCAACTTAAAATACAAAAATTGATTTCCTGGTTAAAGCCAAGGTTGAATCAAACGCCCTTGTTCGGAGCCGCTCGTTTGTTGTTTTGCCCTGTTGAGACTGGTGACACCCTCTCCGCCTTCGCTAGATCGATCTAGGAAAAGACGGAGATATCGAACTTTTGGGCAGCTCAGACTTCAATGCTATGTTTCCACCCTAAAGATGGCCATTTTTTGCCCGAATTGATGTAGGGGAGCTAGCCTTCATGAACTTTACCTGTTTTTCCATCAGCCCAATTGAGCTGACTCATCCCGGCATTGCGATCGCCACCAGCCGCGCCGGGGGTGTCGGCGTGCTGGATGCGGAATTTTGCCGTCTAGAACAATTAGACGGTGCGTTGCACAATTGGGTTCAATTGCTAGCCGCAATTCCCGAACAAGCCCTAGTCGGACTGCGGCTGCACATGAGCCAACTCACCTCCCATGCAACCTTACTCAAAGCCTTGCAAGGTCGTCCTCACTGGCTAATCTTAGCGGGCTGGAAAGGTCACTCCTTAGCCGGACTACCCGCCGACCCCCTGCGTCAATTGCTGCTAGAAATTATCCAAATCGAGCAAATTCGCCATCTCAAAACCCAAGATCTCCCCGTCCAAGGTTGCATTGCACGCGGTCATGAAAGCGGGGGATGGGTCGGGGAAGACTCCGCCTTCATTTTGACGCAAAAATTACTCAAAAGCGGCTTATCCCTGCCCATCTACGTGCAAGGCGGTATCGGCTTGCACGCGGCGGCAGCTTGTCGGGCAGTCGGGGCGGCGGGTGTCGTCCTCGACGACCAACTATGGCTCATGCCCGAATCGCCCTTACCCCGCGCTTGGCAAGCCCACCTGCAACACCTCAGCGGTCAAGAAACCAAAGTCTTAGGAGAACGATGGGGAGCCGCTTGTCGCTTCCTGTCTCGTCCCGGCTTTCAGGCTGTTGAGGCCTTGCAACACCTGTGCGATCGCATCGAAGCGTCCGGATCGACCCTGGCAGCCCAAACCTGGCGGCAACAGGCCTCGCCCTGCATCGGTTGGGGTTCCCCCGATACCCACGTCTGGCCGATGGGACAAGCCATCGGACTGGCTGCGGAATATCGCGATCGCTATCCGTCCACCGGACGCTTCATCCAAGCCCTGCTTCGTACCAGCGCCGCCGACCTGCAAACCGCCGCCCAACTGCGTCCCCTCCAGGCCCATTCTTCCCTCGCCCAATCCCACAACACCCAATACCCCATTGTCCAAGGGCCCATGACCCGCGTTAGCGATACAGCGGCCTTTGCCCAAGCCGTTGCCCAAAGCGGCGGACTGCCCATGCTGGCACTCGCCCTCATGCCAGGAACCCAAGTCCGCACCCTGCTGCAACAAACTCAAGCCCTCCTCGGTCGCCAATCTTGGGGCATTGGGATTTTAGGGTTTGTCCCCCAAGCCCTGCGGGAAGAACAACTCGCCGCCGTCCTGGAGGTGAAACCCCCCTTCGCCCTGATTGCCGGAGGGCGACCGGATCAAGCCGCCCGCCTCGAAGCCCAAGGCATTGCCACCTACATTCACGTTCCCACGCCCAACCTACTCAAACTCTTTTTGGAACAAGGAGCCAAACGCTTTGTCTTTGAGGGACGCGAATGTGGCGGTCACGTCGGGCCCTTGAGCAGTTTTACGCTGTGGGAAAGCACCATCGAGACCCTATTGCGGGAAGTTCCCGCCGCCCAGGCTTCAGAGATTCACGTCCTGTTTGCGGGCGGCATTCACGACGCCAACAGCGCCGCAATGGTCGGTGCAATGGCGGCCCCGCTTGCCCAACGGGGAATGAAAATCGGCGTCTTGATGGGAACTGCCTACCTGTTTACCTCAGAAGCCGTCGCCTGCGGTGCCATCGTCAAAGAATTCCAGGAGATTTCCCTCGCCTGTCGGCAAACCATCAACTTAGAAACTGGCCCCGGACACGCCAGCCGCTGTGCGGTAACGCCCTTTGCCCAGGAGTTTTACCAAACGCGGCAGCAAATGATGGCCGCCAACCGTTCCCCAGAGGAAATCAAAAACGCCCTGGAAGATTTAACCCTGGGACGCTTGCGCGTGGCCGCCAAAGGGTTAATTCGCCAAGACCGAGAAATTGTATCCGTTGAAGTTCAAGGACAGCGAACCCAAGGGATGTACATGATCGGTCAGGTGGCAACCCTGCGAAACACCACCAATACCATTAGTGCCTTACATCAGGAGGTTGCCCAACAGAGTACAGAACGTTTAGTCGCCCAAGCCCAAACCCTCAGACTGCAACCTGTAGAACCCCAATCTGCGCCCGCCGATATTGCCATTATTGGCATCGGGACGCTTTTGCCCCAAGCTCAATATCCCGAAACCTTTTGGCAAAATCTGCTCAATCAAGTGAAGGCGATCGCCGAAATTCCCGCTTCCCGCTGGGACTGGCGACTGTACTACGACCGCGATCGCGCTGCCCGCGATAAGGTCTATTCCAAATGGGGCGGATTCCTGGAGGCGGTCGCCTTCGACCCCTTGAAATTCGGCATTCCCCCCAAATCGCTCAAATCCATCGAACCCCTGCAACTGCTGACCCTAGAAACCGTCCGCCGCGCCCTAGCGGATGCTGGGTACGAGTCCGGGGATTTCGATCGCGAGCAAACCTCCGTCATTTTGGGAGCCGGGGGTGGCATTGCCGAACTCGGCCAACACTATGCCATCCGTTCAGAGATTCCCCGCTTTGTCGATGCCCCGAACGCGCAAATCTGGGATCGCCTCCCCGAATGGACGGAAGAATCGTTCCCCGGCTTGCTGCTCAACGTGGCGGCCGGTCGGGTTGCCAACCGCTTCGACCTGGGCGGGTCTAACTTTACCGTAGATGCTGCCTGTGCCTCTTCTTTAGCCGCAATTAACTTAGCGGTGAAGGAACTCGAAAGCGGGCGCAGCAACCTGGCGATCGCGGGCGGTATTGATACCGTGCAAAGCCCCTTTGCTTACTTATGTTTCAGCAAAACCCAAGCCCTCTCCCCCCAAGGTCAAGCCCGCCCCTTCGACAAAAACGCCGATGGGATCGTGATTAGCGAAGGTCTGGCAGTCGTCGTCCTCAAACGGTTAGCCGATGCCCAACGGGATGGCGATCGCATCTACGCGACGATCAAAGCCGTGGAAGGATCGAGCGATGGCAAAGCCTTGGGCATGACCGCCCCCTTGAGTGCCGGACAGCAGCGGGCTGTAAACCGGGCTTACCAAAAAGCAGGCTTTTCGCCCCGCACCCTGGGCTTGTACGAAGCCCACGGCACCGGCACCGCTGCGGGCGATCGCGCCGAACTCGAAACGATTGTCACCGCCCTGACGCAAGCCCAAGCCGCCAGCAAAACCTGTGCCATCGGTTCTGTCAAAAGCCTAATCGGCCATACCAAATGTACCGCTGGGGTCGCTGGACTGGTGAAAGCCGCCCTCGCCCTCTATCACCAAGTCTTGCCCCCCCACGCCGGAGTCGAACAACCCCTGAGCGCGATCGCTGACCCGACTAGCCCCGTTTACCTGCTCAAACAACCGCGCCCTTGGTTCAACTCCGGTGGAGATCCGCGCCGTGCGGGGGTCAGTGCCTTTGGCTTTGGCGGCACCAACTTCCACGCCCTCCTGGAAGCCGCACCCGCCAGCATTCCTCCTGCGCCCCTGGGTGCCGAGACTTGGCCGTGCGAGTTGCTCGTCTTTCAAGGCCCGCAAACCGCGATCGCCCAAGAGATCCGCCAACTCCTCTCGGCCCTAGCTGCCGGGGCAGAACCGCGCTTGCAAGACCTGGCTTACACCTGTGCCAAGCGCGTCGAAGACCGCTCAACATCCCCCGATGCCCAGACAGTCAATCTCAGCTTGGTGGTTGCCGATCTTGCCCAATTGCAGGCAGCCCTAACCCAAGTGCTAGAGCATTGGCAAACTGGGGCGACCTTACCCGACGAAATCCAACTCCGTCCGGCGATCGCCCATTCCCCCACCCTCGCCTTCCTCTTTCCCGGCCAAGGTTCCCAGTATCCCAATATGCTGCGCGAAATCAGCCTTTACTTCCGGGAAATGCGGCAGGCGATTGAGCTGGCCGATGCTGAATTACAAGAGCAACAGTCCCACCCCCTCAGCCAATCCATTTATCCCCCCAGCGCCTACACCCCAGAGACCGAACAGGAACACAAGCAACAACTTACCCACACCGAGACCGCCCAACCCGCGATCGGGGCAGTGGAAATGGGCTTGATGAACCTGGTTCGTCGCTTGGGATTAACCCCCGCGATGATTTGCGGTCACAGCTACGGCGAGTATGCCGCCCTCCATTGTGCGGGCGTGCTATCGCCTAGGGATTTTATCCGGCTGTCGGCGGCGCGGGGTCGCGTCATGGCTGCCGCCTGCGAAGCCTCCGAAGGGGCAATGGCCGCCGTGCAAGCCACCCGCGAGGAGTTGCTCACCCGTCTGGATGGGGTGGATGGAGTGGCGATCGCCAATCATAACGCCCCTTGTCAAAGCGTGATTTCCGGCGACAAGCAGCGGGTGACGCAAGTGGTGGACAGCTTAAACGCGGCCGGCATTCTGGCGCGGATGTTGCCCGTGGCAGGGGCGTTTCACTCGGCGCTGGTGGCTTCTGCCCAAACCGCCCTCGCCGCCGCGATCGCCGAAGTCACCCTCCTCCCCCCGCAAGTCCCCGTTTACGCCAACGCCACCGCCCAACCCTACCCCGTTGATGCACCCGCCATTGGCGATCGCTTAACCGAACATTTAGTTCAACCCGTGAATTTTGTTGGGCAAATCAACGCCATGTACGAAGCCGGGGCGCGGGTTTTTGTAGAACTCGGCCCGAAAAGCGTCCTCACCAACCTCGTCCGCTCAATTTTGGCGGAGAAAGAGTACGTCGCCGTAGCGGTAGACGGACAGCGGGGCGGAGAATTGCGCGGCTTGCTGATGGCTCTGGGAACCTTAATGACGGCGGGAGTCAATTTACAACTGACTGCTTTATATGCAGACCGCAACGTCCAATTTCTCGAACTCTCGCGCCTGGTGGAATTGACTCGCAAACCGCCGCTTTCCCCCAGTACCTGGCTAGTCGAAGGGGGCAGCATTCGCCAGCCCTCGGAAACGGTTGGTTATACCGGAAAGCTGCCTCCGCGAACCGCCCAACCTCAAACCCCGCCTCCTCCTGTCTTTACTCGGAGAACTCAATCTATGGTTGTACCCCACTCCTCGCCAGAGATGAGACCGAAAAGCGATCCGTTTCGGACTCGCGCCCAACCTCCCGTCTCTGGAGATGTTGCTCTGTCGGCTTACCTGTCGTACCAAGAAACGATGCGGCAATTTCTCGCCGTTCAAGAACAGGTGATGAAGCAGTTTCTGGGGGGCAGTCCCGCCCGCTTGCCCAAGGAACGCGAACCGATTTCGCTGTTGCAACTGAGTAACGGTAACGGTAACGGCAATGGGCATTACTCGCCCCCAGTTGAAACCTCTCTCCCTGTGGAGTCGTTACCCGTGGCAGTGGCACCCCTCCCCCTGTGGAGTCGTTACCCGTGGCAGCAGCACCCCCCCCGGAGGCAGCGATCGATCGCGCCAACCTAACGCGCCTGCTGGTGCAACTGGTGAGCGATCGCACGGGCTACCCAACGGAAATGTTGGGCTTAGATCGCGATATTGAAGCCGAACTGGGGATTGATTCAATTAAACGGGTAGAAATTCTCGGCGCTTTGCAAAAACAACTCCCCGATGCGATCGCCTCCCGCCTGCAAGGGGAGATGGAAAGCTTAACCCGCGTCAAATCGCTCAACCGCACCCTAGACCGACTGCTGGAACTGGCAATGGCCGGGGAGGAACCCTGCCTGGGAAAGTCTGAGGTCAATGGCCTGGGAAAGCCATCCGCAGGGGTTGAATCTCTGCCGCGCTACCGGATGCAAGCGCGACCGCAACCCCTGCCCCCCGATCGGCTGACCTCCTTAGAGGGGCGCTTGGCGATCGCCGAAGATACGCTAGGGGTTGCGCCTTTAGTGGCAGCCCTTTTAGAACAGCACGGCGCTCAAACGGTCATTTTGCCCCGCTCTTGGCTGGACTCTCCCGACCTACTGCGACAAGGATTAGACGGCCCGATTTGCGGAATTGTGCATCTGGCGGCCTTATCTGCGTCCCCCCAACCCCAAACCCTCGCTGAGTGGCAGCAATTCACTCAAATTGAGGTTAAAAGCCTCTTTCACCTGTTGCAAACTCACTCGCCGCAACGCCTCCTCGCCGCTTCCCGGTTAGGGGGAACGTTTGGTCGAGTCGGCGGGGAAGCAGGTCTAGCCTCTGGGGGGGGAAATGTGGGGCTGTTGAAAACCCTGAAGGCGGAATCGCCGGAGGTTCAAGTCAAGGCGGTGGATTTCGATCCGCGCTTATCGGTAGAAGAGATTGCCCAAGCTGTGGTTGAGGAGTTCCTCACCAACGGGGAGACGGTAGAGGTGGGTTATCCCGGCGGACAGCGGACAATTTTTCAAACGGTTTTAGCCCCCCGTTCTGCGGTCTGCGATCCTTTGCTGCCAGCGGCAGACTGGGTGGTGTTGCTGACTGGAGGTGCGAGGGGAATTACCGCAGAGGTGGCCAAGCGGTTTCTGGTTCCGGGTATGCGCCTGATTGTGGTGGGGCGATCGCCAGAACCTCCCCCAGAATCACCGGCTACCCTGGGAATTGAGGATATTCAGCAACTTCGCCAAATTCTCCTAACCCAGGCGCGTCAGGCGGGGCATTCTCCAACCCCCGTACAGATTGAAACCCAGATTCAACAGGTCTGGCGCGATCGCGCGATTCGTCGAAACCTGCAAGCATTGAGACAATTCACCCCAGTGGACTATCGCGCTGTAGATGTCACCCAGGAGGAGGCGTTTGGGGGACTGATTCAAGAGATTTATCGCCAGTACGGTCGTCTTGATGCTGCAATCCACGGGGCGGGAATTATTGAGGATAAGCTGATTGTTGATAAGCATCCCGATTCCTTCGATCGCGTGTTTAATACCAAGGCTGATAGCGCTTTTCTTCTCAGCCGCTATCTCCAGCCCGAATCGTTGAAACTCCTGGTCTTCTTTGGGTCTGTAGCTGGTCGCTATGGCAATCGCGGTCAGGGGGATTATGCCGCCGCCAATGAGGTGGTGAATCGCTTGGCTTGGCAGTTAAGCGATCGCTGGCCGACCGCGCGGGTGGTGGCGATTAACTGGGGGCCTTGGGATACGACGGGGATGGCTTCGGAAGCGGTGAAACAGCGGTTTCGCGAACGGGGAATTATCCCCATTTCCCTAAGTGCGGGCTGTCAATTTTTCTTAGAAGAGGTCTGCTTTGGCAGTCGCGAAGCGGTGGAGATTGTGGCGGGTGAAGGCCCTTGGTCGGACTGGGAGGCCATTGCGGTGCCCCATCCGTTTGTTTTGCTGCCGGCCAAGCCGCAACTGCAAGCGAACCATCGTCTTGTCCTAGAGCATACGTTCAGTTTAGAGAGCGATCGCTATTTGGTCGATCATCAACTTGATGGCAAGCCGGTTCTCCCGGCAACTGCTGCGGTTGAATGGTTTGCCGAACTGGTACAAGCGGCCTGGCTGGAATGGACGGTTAGCGAGATCCGCGACCTCAAGGTGTTGCGCGGCCTAGTCTTGCATTCGCCGGTGGGTCAGCGGGTGCGCTTCCAAGCTAAAGCTTCTAGTCATGCGGATGCGGAGTCGCTGTCAGTGGCGGTAGCCCTGGTTGACGAACTCACCCAACGTCCGTTTTATCAAGCCTCTGTGTTGCTGCATCCGATTCTCCAACCAGCCCCCTTGAGTTCGGCGTTTGAGTGCAGTGCGGCGACTGCTCTCGATCCGCAGACCGTCTACCGCGATTATCTGTTTCACGGTTCCTGCTTTCAACTGATTCAATCGATTGACCGAGTGGGGCCGGAAGGGATTGAAGCGTGGGTAACGCCGAGTTCGCCGCAGGTGTGGAAATCCAGCCCCCAGCACTGGCTATTCGATCCGGGTTTGCTAGATACGGCCCCCCAATTGGCGATCGCCTGGGCTAGAGTTCAACACAATACGACCCCGCTTCCCTCGCGCTTGGGTGCAGTGGTGCGCTATGGTTCTTCGCCCTTACCGGAAAGGCTAAAAGTTGTCCTGCGGGTGAAGGACTATCAACCCCACGGCCTGATTTATGATGCGGACTTTCTCGATAGCAACGGCTACATTCGCTTTTCGCTGCAAGATGTGGAAGGCACTTGCAACCCTCGTTTGAATCGTTTGGCTTCCTCCGTTTAAGGCAATTTCGCACGTACGGGAGAGCAAATCTATGCCTCATCTGACTTTAAGTTCAATTTGGAAACGCCTCACTTCTCTGGTGTGTGCGGTGGGGTTGAGTCTCAGCGGCACTGCTGCCGAGGCGCTCACTTTTACGTTCAATGCTGCACCGGGAACGCCGTCAAGTGTGGTGAATGGTTTCGCCGCTGCTGGGGATATCTGGTCTGCGGTATTGGCTGATGATGTGACGGTCAATATTAATATCAGTTTTACGAATTTGGGAGATGGAATTTTAGGCGGAACGGTCGCGCGTCGCTATCCGGTTTCCTATAATTTGGTACGGGCATTGATGTATGGCGATATCACCTCCATTGACGATTGGGTTGCTTTTAGCAATCTGTTGCCGGAACCCTATTTCAATTTGTTGATAAATCAAACCTCTAATAGTAGAGGGGGTTCGCCAGAAATTCCTTATCTAGATATTAATGGCAGTAACAATAATACGCAGGTTCATTTAATCGGAGCTAATGCTAAGGCGTTGGGGCTAGCGGCTTATTTGCCAGTCAATCATGTGGATGCAACGATTCAATTTAGCAATCTGTTTAATTGGGATTTCGATCGCAGTAATGGTATCGATCCGTTGGCGTTTGATTTTATTGGAGTGGCTGCCCATGAAATTGGTCATGCCTTGGGGTTTGTTAGCGGTGTTGATTTGCTAGATAGTGTTGCAGGAATCCTTGGACCGATCTTACCCGATAACTTCTATCGGGCAACTGTTATGGATTTGTTTCGCTTCTCCGAGGAAAGTGCAGCACGGAGTCGGCAAATTGGCGCGCCAGTTATCGATTTTACGGCTAGCCCAACGCCAAAGTATTTTTCGATTGATGCCGGAAGAACCCTGCTTTCTCCTTTTTCAACCGGAACTTATTTAGGCGATGGCGAACAGGCAAGTCACTGGCAAGATAATTTAGGAATTGGGATGATGGACCCCACTATTGACTATGGGGAACTATTGCAAATTACGGCAAACGATCTGAAAGTATTTGATGTCATAGGTTGGGATTTGGTTGCGAATAATCCCAGCAGACGTTCGCCAGTTAATCTGGCTTTAGCGGCAAGTCCTTTCAAGTCCGAACCCGTACCAGAACCGAGTCTAGCACTAGGGTTGATGGCTTTGGGGTTGGGCTTTAGTATTGCTAATCGATTGAAAGGAAGGAGATATCGTTAAGGGCGATCGCGCGTTCTTTCAAAAGTACGGGGATACCCGATTCAACTGGATATAGATAATTTTGAGCTTCGCACAGCAAGCCTTGTTCTAAGGGCTGAATAATCGCGTCCCCTCCTCTATTCTTCACTTGATTGTGTTGAATTTTTGCATTCAAATTTGCAATTAAATTTGAATCTGCCCAGCACAATTGATTGTGAGTTTCTGGACAGACAAGAAACTTGATGAAAAGGGCTGAATTTGACATTATCTTTCTGGGTTTATGCTAGACTTATTTATTCTAAAGCAAACCCCAGAATCGAAGTATTAAATTTTCTAAAAAAACTTAATTCACCCTTGATAAATTGATTAAATTTTAGGCAAAATTATCAAAATTATTCAGCTCCTCCATTCAGAAAAATTCATGCCCAAAGTGCTTGCGAACGGCGTCACCCTTTCTTATCAACAAACTGGCAACGGATCGGATCTCGTCATGATTCATGGACTCGCTGCGAGTCGAGCATTTTGGTATCCCTTAATTGCCCAGCAACTCGAACAGAAATTTCGCGTCACCTTTTACGATTTGCGAGGTCACGGCTATAGCGAGATGCCTGCGGCTGGCTATACATCGCAAGACATGGCATTAGACCTTCACGAACTCCTCAATCACCTCCAGATTCACCAAGCCTTGTTAGTCGGTCATAGCTTTGGGGGCGTCATCGCCCTACAGTATGCCTTGCAGCATCCCGAACGCGTTTCTAGCTTAGTCGTCGCCGATAGTCGCATCTCTTGTTTGCAACCCGTACAACGCCTCAAAGATACCGATTACCTCAGCGAATTAGAAGCCGCCATTTTAGCCGCATCCCCCGATATTGATTGGGAAAACGAAACCCAAATTGGTCTGCGATTTTTAGAAGAAATTGCTAAAGAACGCTGGCAATCTTTACGCCGGGATAGCCGTTACGGGTACATTCCCTTTGGCGGAAGCGGGGGCGGAACGCGGGCGGCCCAAAAATGGTTGAACTTACTCAACACCACCACCGCCCGCCAAGACCTTCAAAATGCGGCGGGGTTAAGCATCGAGAAGATTCGCCACCTCAGCGTCCCCCTTGTGGCAGTCTATGGAGCGCGATCGCGCTGTCTGCCCACCTGCAAAGCCCTAACCCAAATTCTACCCACCTGTCAAACCCACCTGATTCCCGATAGCAGCCACTTTTACCCCGTCACCCAAGCTGCCACCTTTGCCCGCATCCTCACCCATCCGGAAGTGCAACCGTTATGAAAATCGACGAGCGCCCAGTAGTCACTCGCCTTGAATCCTCCTCTGGCTTGCGAAGAGAAAATTTTACCCGAATTTCCAAAAACGGCTTTGGCGATCGCTACAACGGCATCTCCCACTCCATGTCCTACTTTCAGGGCAAAGTCTATGTCGGCACCTCTCGCTGCAATCTGCAAATGATTGCCGTCAATAACCCCCCTTCCACCGCCGTCTGGCCCGTAAAATGCCCGGAAAACGTCTATCAACTCGATCGTCGGGCGCAAATTTGGTGCTACGACCCCACCAACCCCGCAGGAGGCTGGACAAACGCCTACACCGCCCCGTGGGTGACGGGTAGCGACGGCACCGAAGTTCCCCAAGATATGGGCTATCGGGGTCAAGCCATCTTTCAAGGCACCAGCGACAGCGCCCCCACCCTTTACGTCTGCACCTGGTCCCCCTCCAAAGGGCCGGCCCCGCAACTTCTGCGTTCAGAAGATGGCCTCCACTTTGAACGCGTGGGGTCTTTAGGTTCTGGCGATCGCAGCTTCAACACCTTCCGCACCCTCTACCCCTTCAAAGGACGCCTGTTCACCGCCCCCACTGGACGTACCAAGGGCTACGGACAAGCCGATGACTGCATGGCCGAGGCCACCGTCTACGTCACCTGCGATCCCCTCACCCAGCCTTGGCAAGCCGCCAGCCCCCCCAGCTTTAACGACCCCACCAACCTTACCGCCTTTGAAATGGTGGAATTTAACGACCACCTCTACGTCGGTACGGTGAACGCTACCAGCGGCTATCAAATCTGGAAAACCAAAGCCGAAGGCGATCCGCCCTACCAATGGACGCAAGTTTTAGCAAATGGGGCTTACCGGGGCAACCTCAACGAAATGCCCGTCAGCATGACCGTCTTTAACAACGCCCTCTATATTGGCAGCGGCATCCAAAATGGCGGGTATGACAAGGTGTACCATATTGGGCCCGCCGGAGCCGAACTGATTCGCATCTATCCAGACGATACCTGGGATCTCATTGTCGGCGAAGCCCGCTTAACTCCCCACGGCTACAAATATCCCCTCAGCGATATTGGCCCCGGTTTTGACTCGCTGTTTAACGCTCACTTTTGGCGCAGCGTCGTTTATGACGGCTGGTTGTATCTTTCTACCTATAACTGGAGTATCTTTTTACCCTATCTCAGCCAGCAAAATTGGTCTAACACCTTCAAAAAGCGGATTCAAAAACTCGGAATTCACAACATCGTGCAAAAGTGGGGCGGCTGCGACCTCTGGCGGACTCAAGATGGCGTGCGCTGGTTGCCTGTCTCGCGCAATGGCTTAGATAATCCCTATAACTACGGCATTCGGACGATGGTTCCGACTCCCCACGGCTTATTTTTAGGCACCGCCAACACCTTTGGCCCAGAAGTCTGTTTGCGGGTTTCCTCTGGCGAGTGGACTTACGCCCCGAACCCCTCTAGCGGTACGGAGGTTTGGTTAGGCGTTCCTCCCCAACAAACCCCGGTGGTGGTTAAAGCCGAAGAACCCAGTCAAACGGTAACGGAACTCAAGGAAAAATATGACGTGCGGATGTACGAACCGCTGGTAGATGAGTATTACGACTACAGCGACTTTTATAGCTGGGGGTACTGGGATGCTCAAACCCAGACGCAAAAGGAAGCCTGCTTAAACATGATGGAGTTGTTAATTTCCCTGATTCCAGAAAAGCAAGGCAATATTATTGATGTGGCTTGCGGTAAGGGAGCCACTAGTCGGTGCTTGCTGAAGTATTATCCGCCCTCGGCGATTACGGGGATTGATATTTCTGATAAGTTGATGGATACCTGCCGCCAGAATGCGCCCGGTTGTGAGTTTGTGGTGATGGATGCTACGCGGATGGATTTTGCCGATGCTTCTTGCGACAATATGATCTGCGTTGATGGGGCGGGGTTATTTGACACGCGAGAACGCTTTCTGCACGAGGCGTTTCGGGTGTTGAAACCGGGGGGACGGCTGATTTTGTCGGATCGGTTGATTTCTAAGGCGGCTGTTAAGCGGCTGCGGTCTATTAATTGGGAAAATTATGTTCGAGATTTAAAAGAATATGACACGCTCTACCAGCGGGCGGGGTTTGACAATGTGCAAATCTATGATGTAACGCCGGAATGTTTGGGCGGGTATACCGATCGCTTTTCTGATTTTATCTGTCGTAAGTTTACAACTCAGGCGATCGATCGCGATACGTTCAATAATTTTATGAGTTTTATTCTGTCGCGAACCATCATTATCCGCTACTACGTGTTTGTCTCGGCCCAGAAGCCAGTTTGAGTTAAAGTCATTCTAGGGGTTGATGCCAAGTTGTGAATGTCTCGGTTTTCTGGAGAGAGCAAGCATTCAGGTTAAGTTGATGAAGTGGTATCCGATCAAACTGACGGCGGCGGTTCGAGAATATGCTTTTGCCCAAAGAGCGATCGCCGATCGTTTAGGGAAAAAGGATGTACCCCCAACGGGAAAAATTGCCGAAACCTGGGAAATTAGCGGGTACAAAGAAGCAATGGGTACCGTAACCAATGGCGCTTTAGCGGGTCAAACGCTGCAACAATTGACAGAAATGCATCCAGATGAACTGGTGGGTGAGGGGTGGCGCGGGCCGCATTTTCCGTTACTTCAAAAGTTTATTGATGCTACCGGCATGTTACCGGTACATCTCCACGCGGATGATGAAACCGCCCAACGCCTGCATAATGCCCCCAATGGTAAAACGGAAGCATGGCATATTTTGTGGGCTGCACCCGATGCCACGATCTTAGCTGGACTTAAATCGGACTTTAGCAGAGAAGAACTCTTTGAAGCGTTTGTTCAACAAGATTACGACGCGGTGATGCTGCGCTATCCCATCCAAGCAGGGGATACGATTTATGTCCCTGGCGGCATTATCCACGCCTTTGGGCCCGATGCGCTGGTGTTCGAGATTCAGCAGACTTCAGATTTAGGTCAATTCGTCTCGCCAACCAATCTATACGGGGAACCGTTGGATGAGGAAAAATGGCATTCTAATATTAATGCCACCTTAGACGAGTTGAAAAATCACGATCGCCCTCGTCCTCATGCGGGGCTGGAGTTAAAGGTGGGTAAAAATAGCCGGATCGTGGGTTGTGCGGGGCCTTACTTTGCCTTAGAACGCTGGAGGTTAAAAGAAAACTATCTCGATCCGGCACATCCCCATCGCTGCACCACGCTGTCTAATGTGGGCGATCCGGTAACGCTGAATTTTGCTGGGGGAAGCGATCGCTTAGAACGCGCCCAGTCTTGCATTCTACCGGCGGCGCTGGGCGGGGTGGAAATTGTGCCCGATACCGAAGCGAGTTTAGTGGCTTGCTATGTCCCCGATTTAGCGCAAGATATCATTGAACCGCTACGACAGGCGGGATATCGCGATCGCCAAATTCAAGAACTCGGTGAAGTCAAGGGGTAGAGAAGGCGATCGCCATGTTTAAAGTCAGATTAATCAGTTTGGGGGCTTGCTTGCTGTTAGCCGGGTGTCAGCCTCCCCAGTCTCAAGTTTCCCCAGACGTGGCAAATGTGAATCGCACGCAAGGGACGCAGATTGTGGCGTTTGGCGATAGCATTACCGCAGGGGCGGGGGTGGGACAACAGGCGGCTTACCCCAGGCTTCTCAGCGAAATTCTCAATGTACCCGTAGTTAACCGAGGTAGAGGGGGAGATACAACGGCGATCGCCCTGCAACGCTTGCGGGAACAGTCCCTACAAGCCGATCCTTGGTTAGTCATTGTGGGCTTAGGGGGAAATGATTTTCTCCAAGGGGTACCGCTAGCCCAAACGGAAGAGAATCTTAGACAAATTGCGATCGCCCTCCAACAACAGGGGGTGATTGTTGTTATTTTGGGGATGAATGTTGAACCGTTTAATGGCGAATACGAGCAACTCTACCAGCGGGTAGCCAATGACACCCAAGCGTATTTAATTCCGGGGGTTTTAGAAGGTTTAAACGATCCCCGCTATCTGTTTGATGAAATTCATCCCAACTCCGCCGGACACCAAGTTTTAGCCAACCGCATCGCTGAAGGCTTAAAACCTATCTTAGAACGGCCAGATTTGCCCCCCAACTCGCAACCCCCAACGCCTTGAGTGACGACCAAAACTCTCAATAACTCGATATCTTTGTAGTTTTTGCGAGACAAAAATAGGAATTATGCAAGAGGTCTAAGTAAAGTTTGCGATCGCTCATTGAAACCCCCACTCGAACTCAATTGTGTAGATACTCAGAGGGTCAAGAAATTCTTGAAAAGCTGAATTTTAGAGTAAAACGCACCCGCGCAAAGATAACGCCTTTTGTTCGACCCAGTATCAAACTAAAAAAGCAAACTCGATCGAGATTTGCTCTACAGATAACCTCAGTGACTCTAGAGAAACGCTATATCTCGAAGTGGTTTGGCAATTTTTCTCTGAATAAATGCCGGGTGAACCTATTGAATTGGGCTGCAACTGTGCTATTGTTAAATGCAATTCAGTTCTGGTGGGGAACAGCCATCAGGCGTAAGGGGGAAAGAGCAGTGAAAATCTGCCGCTGTCCCGCAGTTGTAAGGAGAGGCGCAACTCTCCGAGTCAAGAATGTCCGCCGATTGGTCAACCCGTGATGCGTAAAGCCCCCGTGCTTTAACCGGGGGATATGAAGCGGATAGCTGAATAAATTCAGCCATGATGGGGGTCATTGATATAGTCCAATATCTTTTGAGTGCTAACCTTTTCGGTCGTGTCAAACAGATAAGAATGAGTCCAGAGGCTCGGAAGTTTTAGCAATTCAGGAAACTCTTGTCTAAGAATTCGAGATGAACGCCCCTTAAATGCTTTAACTATCTGAGCAATGGAATGGTGCGGATCGTATTCCACTAATAAATGAACATGATCCGAAGCGATCTCCAACGATTTGATGAACCACTTTTTATCTTGAGCGACAGAATGCAAAACATCAATGCAGCGAAGCTTCAGTGATTCATTATCTGCAAACACCTTTTTGCGCCTGCATGGTATCCAAATCAGGTGAACCGTTGCCAGCCCAACTGCGCGATCGTAATGCCTGTAGCTCGTTTTCATGTAGATAAATTGTACTCATCTACAGATAATGCTATCATCTTTGTGATGAAAACCCTGAAGTTTAAGCTCTACAACGTCTCAGAACGAGAATTGCTTAACCCTTCCCTAATCCTGATATATCACTGAATTGAGACCCCTTATGCTCAAATACTACCTGAATCGCTCTGGACAGATCCCAACAGCGGCTCATCCATTTGTAAAACCCGAGTCTTTTCATCAACTTAAGCCACTTGATACGCTCAAAAAAGCTGACTTTGCTTTAACTCCATACATCAAGAGCAGCAACTTACGGGCAACTTACCAAGTTCTCAATACCGTCGTCCCTTATGTGCTCTTGTGGATTGCGGCTGTGAAAATAACATCTATTTCTTGGTGGTTTCTTCCCCCTATCATTGTGCTACTCGTTCTCTTTTCACTTCGCTGTTTTTCTTTGATGCATGACTGCGGACACAATTCTCTATTTCGGTCAAAACGAGCGAACCGGATTATGGGATTCTTGCTAGGTGTAATCAACGCAATTCCCCAATATGGGTGGTCAAGAGATCATGCCTACCATCACAAAACCAATGGCGACTGGGAGCGATATCGGGGTGTTGCAGATTTCTTATCCACCGAGGAGTTTTCTCAGCTCGATCCGTTCAATCAAAGATTATATGAACTTCTGCGACATCCATTAATGGCGATTCCTGGTGGTTTTTTCTATCTTGTCATCAAACCCAGAGTCATTTTGCTCGCGGGAGTTTATGATTTTATCCATCATATATTTAGTGATTGGAAAAACAGTTCGGAGTTTAACTTAGCCCAAACGATATCTACCCACTCGTCCAAGCATTGGCAGTCAGCAGCCGAATTTTGGGATCTCCTGTTGAACAATATTTGTGTGGTTGGGAGCTGGATTTTTTTAAGTCATTTATGGGGAGTTGGTCTGTTTTGGGGGATTTACTCCATCACCCTCAGTTGTTCTGCGACGATTTTCATCTGGGTCTTCTTTGTACAACATATTTTTGAGGATGCTTATGCTCACAAAACATCAGGATGGAACTATGTTTTGGGAGCAGTTAAGGGCAGCAGTTACTTAGAGCTACCAATTGTTCTCAGATGGTTTACCGCAGATATCGGCTATCACAATATTCATCATCTCTGTGAAAGAATTCCCAATTACCATCTCGCAGCTTGTCATCATAAAAATAGTCATCTGCTCTCGGAGGTTAAAACCCTCCGAATTGGAGATTTGCTGAACTGTTCCCAATTTCTTCTATGGGATGCAGATTCCGACCGCTTAGTGTCGATCTCATCTTTCCGACAAGCAGCCAGGACAATAGCAAATCCAGCATCGAATAGTGCGATCGGTGCAATAGCTGAAAGTCTTGAAGACAAACATATGAAAGATTGAGGTTCAATGTTCAGGAGATGGTGCGTTAGGAGAGAAACTGATGCTGGCGATCGCGTTTTCGCAAATTATGCCAATCGTCCAAACGAACCGCAGAATCTCAAATGGTCGCTGCTCGAAAACGAGCGCAATCGTCAGTTATTTGCACATTACCAGCAACTCATCGCTTTGCGAACACAAAATCCGGCTTTGCAGACGGGCAAAATTGAGTTTTTCCACGAAAATCCCGAAAGTCGCGTTTTTGCCTATACCTGTTGGAATGAGGAAGGCTCGCGAGTGGTGGTAGTGGCGAACTTTTCCGATCGGTTTTTAGCCGGGTACGCCGTTGACGATTTTCCGGCGGATGGTACCTGGAAAGAATGGACGAGAGGCGATCGCTCACCTGAATGCGATCGCCAACTCCTCCTCGACTTGGGCGAGTATGAGGCTCAAGTTTTCTCGTTCCAGGAAACTTAAGTGTAGTTGAGGAACGTCACGCGATCGCGCCCGTGCATTTTAGATAAATAAAGGGCGCGAGCGGCAGTATCAATCAATACATTAATATCCGTACTTCGGTCGGGAAAAATGCTAGCCACGCCAAAACTGAGGGTGAGAAGGGGCGATCGCACCAGGGAGGAGGAGTGAGCAATTCCCAACTGCTGAATCTGGGCGCGCAGGGCTTCCGCCAGTTGGATCGCTTGCGGCTCGTCCAAATTCGGGAGCGCGATCGCAAACTCTTCGCCCCCATAGCGAGCAACCAAGGACTCTGCCAAATTAACGCAATGGTCGATCGCCACCGCCACTCGTTGCAGACAAGTATCCCCGGCGGAGAAGCCATAGGTATCGTTATAGGCTCTAAAACAGTCAATATCTGCCAAAATCAGCGATAGAGGTTGACTGCGCTGTTCGGCCTGCTGCCAAGCCTGTTTCAGGTAATGATTAAAATAACGACGATTGGCAAGTTGGGTCAACTCATCCTGATTTCCCGGTTGGGGTTCGGGGGAACCATCGCCCAACCACGGTTCAGACACACCCAAAAAGCGATTTTCTGATGGAGCTGGTTCGCGAGCGCCTTGCAGATTCCGAAAATAAAGGCGATACAATTCGCAACTCGGTGTCGCCAAATCGCCCTCTAGAGAAATCAGCCCCAAGCTATCGAGTTTATAAGCCAAGACTGGCTCTAATTCCACAGGGCGATCGGCAGAAATGGTCTGTTTTAAGGCATTTTCTAACGGGGGTTCTGCTTGCAAGATTAAGCGTAAATGCAACAGATGATCGCGATAAATTCCCGATGCGGTAGGAGCCTGTTCGAGGAGTTGCTTGAGGCTAATCTCTTGGCGATGCAGATGGAAGAATGCCAGTTGAATCAGATAGGGATGTCCTCCCAATAGTGCCATTAATCGTTTAGTTTTGCCGCTATCCGTCCACTCAATTTGATAGCGCCGCGCCAACTCGTCCGTTTGCTCTGGGGTAAAGGGTGGCAGTTTTAACGGAAAACCAATGTTAAACGGCGACTGATTCAGCCGTAACGGGATATAAACTTCGGTAGAATAGGCTACAACTAAACGTAACTTTTGCCAAATTTCTAGGGTTTTGCCCTGCTCGTACCAGACGCGCAACATGGGGAGAAAATCCCGCGCAATTTCAGGATATTCAAAGATGCGATTGACCTCATTGAGCAGCAAGACCAGGGGGGCGTTCAAATGGGTCAGAATGTAACTTTGAAAGTAAATTGTACAACTGACTTTGCTGCCAATTTCGGTTTTCCAGTAACGGTCTAGTTGGGGTTCTAAGCCGAGTTCTAAGCTGACATTGGCACTAAACCAACGCAGAAAGCGATCCAGACTGCTAAAGGCTTGGTTATCGGCTTGTTGCAAGTCAATGGTAACGGTTCGGTAATTCAACGAATTGGCGTAGGCTCCGATTCTCAATAATAGGGAGCTTTTGCCCATTTTTCGCGGTGCTTTGATCCGAATCACATTTCCAGGTTTGGCAATTTCTTCGTAGGCGAGTTCTTCGAGGGGAGGCCTGGGAATATAAAAGGGGGAATCTAAGGCGATAGGACCGCTGGGAAATTCTGGAATGGCGATCGCAGACGACTGTTGAGCATCTTCAATTAGTTGTTTTTGCGCCTGCGAAAGGCGACGCGGTTCAAGGATCGAGCGGAAGTTCGGTTTGGTAATCGGTTCTCCCCAAATCGAACTCAGATATGACCACAGTTCAGCGGCAGTCCGGCGCAAATATTCTTCGGTATAATTGGCTTCCCCTGCCATAATGGCATAGGTTTTGCCTTCCCAGGCTTGCCGTAACAGCCATTCTTGGAGCTTTGTTAGGGGCTTGGACTGGCTTGCGTTAAATATTTGTACCACTTCATCAATGGTCATTGAGATCTATCAGGCTAGGACGACTAAAACGATGTGTTTCAATTAAAACCGAGAAAAACCTTACTTGGAAGGAAAATCTGTAACTTTTTATCGGATTATTGCTGCGATTTTTTTGAAAATTAGTTACTTTTTGGGGATTGACACGGATTATGCACAATTTTTCCCAGGTTAACCCCTATTTTAAGTTGAAGCCTTATCAAGATTAGGCTGGCACAATAGGGGAAATTGCGAAAAATCCTCCTATTTACCAGCAACTTCTATGGCTTAAGACGGTAAACGTGAGTCGTTTTACAGAAAAATCGCAATTAACTTGGGACATTGGCGCGATCGCGATCGGGAAACAAAAGTGACGATCGAGCATTTCAGCTAGAGCGATCTTTACAACTGTTCGCTCTACGGGAATCGCGTCTCTCGTAAAGTAGAAAGATTAGAGCGATCGCGAACCTCGGCTAATGCGGACTATCCTCAATCCAAACCCGATGCGGCTAGCACAGAAGCAACCTTTTTGTGAAAAGGAGTTGCAGTACCCATTGAGTCAGCATTTAAACTGACAGTATGTAGAAACTCAAGCCCCATTTACAACCTTTGCAGGCATTTCGCCGCTCGCCAATCAATCGATTGAGCCACCTCTTAAAGAAGTGGTTCAATTCTCCTCCTAATGCGCTGCATTGGGTAGCCTGCCAGTCATAAATGGGATGAGTGCTTTCGGCTAGTTCCTAATGCAATCCCGTCCTTCCTTAACTTAACGCATGTGACCCTCGCGGAAGACCCCATGATCTCTGTGCAAATCGGAATCGATTCTGAAGATATTTTAATTGTTGATGACACGCCAGAAAATTTGCGCTTGCTCTCCACCATGCTAACCAAGCAAGGCTATAACGTTCGCAAAGCCCTCAGCGGTCCAATGGCTCTCACCGCCGTGCAAGCTGCCCAACCTCGGCTGATTCTGCTCGATATTATGATGCCCCATGTGAATGGTTATGAAGTTTGCCAGCAGTTAAAAGCCGATCCAAAAACCGCAGAAATTCCCGTGATTTTTTTAAGCGCCCTCAATGACACCTTCGATAAGGTAAAGGCGTTTGAGGTTGGAGGAGCCGATTACATCACCAAACCGTTTCAGTTTGAAGAGGTGCTAGCTCGCGTTCGCAATCAATTGGCGTTGAGAGCTGCAACGCTGCAAAATCAACTTTTAAACGCTCAGTTAGAAGCCCGCGTTAGAGAACGCACCCATCAACTCGAAAAGATGAATCAGGATTTGCAGCGAGAAGTTAACCAACGCCAAATCTTGCAAGAACAGTTATTGAAAATGGCACTGCATGACGCGCTGACGGGGCTGCCAAACCGCGTGTTATTGATGCAACGCTTAGAAGAAGCACTCGCCCGCATGAAAGCCGAACAGGAGTTTCAGTTTGCGGTGTTGTTTCTAGATTGCGATCGCTTTAAGGTCGTGAATGATTCCCTCGGACATCTAGTCGGCGATGAGATCTTAATGGCCTTGGCGCGTCGTTTAGAGCAAGTTTTAACGCCGGAACACCTCATTGCTCGTCTGGGGGGTGACGAATTTGCCATTCTGCTTAATGACATTACGGGTTTAATCGATGCCACTCAAGTCGCTAGCCACATTCTGCAAGAGTTGACGCGACCTTTTGAATTACCCCAACGGGAAATTTTTCTCAATGCTAGTATTGGCATTACCCTGGCTAACCCTAGCTACGATAAACCCGAACATATTTTGCGCGATGCGGATACGGCAATGTATCGAGCCAAACTGTTGGGTAAAGGGCAGTACCATGTCTTCGATCCGACTCTTCACGATGCGGCGCTCAAGGTTTTACAGCTAGAAACCGACTTGCGGCGATCGCTCGAACGCCAAGAACTCCGCTTGCACTATCAACCGATTATTTCTTTAAAGACGGGGAAAGTGGTGGGGTTTGAGGCTTTGGTGCGTTGGTTGCACCCCCAACAAGGTTTAATTTCACCGATGGCATTTATTCCCATTGCGGAAGAAACGGGGTTTATTCGAGCAATTGATTTATGGGGGTTGCACGAAGCGTGCGGACAGCTTAAACAATGGCAGGCTCAGTTGGCTCAAAATCACGATGAGTATTTGCGCTGCGATCCGCAACAGTTGACGGTGAGCGTCAATTTGTCGGCGCGTTTGTTTGCAGATGCCAATCTTGTCTGGGAAATCGATCGGGTGCTGGATGCAACTCAGATGAATCCCCAGAATTTGAAGTTGGAAATTACAGAAAGCGCCATTATGAACCATCCCCAAGCGGCGAAGGAGATTATGGAGAAGTTGCGCGATCGCCAAATTCAACTCTGCATTGATGATTTTGGCACGGGGTACTCTTCTTTAAGCTATCTTCACCACTTTCCGGTTGATACGCTGAAAATCGATCGCTCTTTTGTCAGCCGCCTCACGAGTTCGCCCCATAACCTGGGTTTGGTGCCCACCATTATTAAGATTGCCCAAACCATGAACTTGAGAGCGATCGCAGAAGGCATTGAAACTGCCGAACAACTCTTTCAACTTCAGCAACTCAACTGTGAATTGGGTCAAGGTTACTTCTTTTCTCGACCGCTGGAAAGCCAGCAAGCCACAATTTTTTTAACAACTCCCGCTGTTTAAATCGCCCTTTGAAATGATTGCAACTTCTATGACCGTGACACCCGCTACTCATTCCGCAGATATCTTGATTGTTGATGATATGCCCGATAACATTCGTTTTTTATCGTCTTTGTTAATCGAGCAAGGTTATCGCGTTCGCAAAGCGATTAATGGCAAAATGGCTCTGACTGCTATTCAAACCATTCAGCCCGACTTAATTTTACTCGATATTAATCTTCCCGATATGAATGGCTATGAGGTCTGTGAATCGCTGAAACAAGACGAGCAGACTCAATCTATTCCTATTATCTTTTTGAGCGCGCTCAATGAGGCTTTGGATAAGGTTAAAGCATTCCAAGTCGGCGGTGTAGATTATATCACAAAACCCTTTCAATTGGAAGAGATTTTAGTAAGGGTTAAACATCATTTAACGCTAAAAATGCTGCAAAATCAATTACAACATCAAAATCAAGAATTGCAAACAACTTTAGGTGAATTGAGGAAAACTCAAGCGCAGTTACTCCAAAAACAAAAGATGTTGAGTTTAGGACAACTCGCATCAGGAATGGCTCACGAAATTAATAATTCAGTTGGCTTTATTTCCAGTAACTTAAATCCTGCAAAGCAGTACGTTCAAGACTTACTGAGCCTAATTGAGCTTTATCAACAGGAATATCCTCACCCCAGCGACACTATTCAAGCGTTTATGGAGGAGATTAACTTAGATTTTCTTGAAGAGGATGTAAATCAATTAATCGGTTCAATGCAAACTGGAACCGAAAGAATTCAGGCGGTTATCTTGGCATTACGAATTTTTTCGCGATTAAACGAATCTGAAATTAAGTCAGTAGATATTCACGAAGGAATTAAAAGCGTACTCGTGCTTTTGCAAAGTCGCTTGTATCCCGAAAATAAACCGCCGATTAGGGTTGTGGAAACTTACAATGAATTGCCCTCAATCACCTGTTATGCCAGCCAAATTAATCAGGTCATCTTTAATCTTTTGAATAATGCCATTGATGCCATTGAAGCCGCGAGGGATCGCTTGCAGGCTGCATCGGAAACACCCACGATTTGGATAACAACAACTTGGGAAAATCCAGACTTGGTAACTATCAAAATTCAAGATAACGGCATTGGAATTCCTGAAACGATGCAGCCTCGCCTCTTCGATCCATTCTTTACAACCAAAGCAGTTGGTAAAGGAACAGGCTTAAGCTTGCTAACCAGCTATCAAATTATTGTCGAAAAACATCAAGGTCAATTAATTTGCGTTTCTGCACCCAATCAAGGCGCTGAATTTAAAATTGAAATTCCCCTCAAACTAACAACTACCTAATTTTTTGAACATGACATTGAGTAGCGCGATCGCCCTTTTTGGTGCAATGGTCATTTTAGCACTCGTTCCGAGTATTAGCGTGTTAGCCGTTTCTACAAGATCGGCAACATTTGGATTTCTTCAGGGTGCTTTTACGACTCTAGGAGTTGTATGCGGCGATATTGTTTTCATTCTAATTGCTATCTGGGGATTGTCGTTTCTGGCAGAGAAAATGGGAAATTTATTTTTCCTAATTCGCTATTTGGGCGGTGCGTATCTTATCCTTTTAGGGATAGGGTTATATCGCTCAAAACCTGAGAAAGTAGAAACCCAAATTATCGGAAAATCGTCTTGGCTAGCGAGTTTCTTGACAGGACTCTCCATTACCTTAGCCGATCAAAAAGCCACCTTATTTTACTTAGGCTTTTTTCCCGCTTTTCTTGATTTGTCGCAAATTACCCCCTTGGATACCGCAATCGTTATCGCGATCGCCGCGACTGCCGTCGGAGGCGTTAAACTCAGTTATGCGTTCATGGCCAATAAAGCCAGAGTGCTGATGAGTGCCAATATCCGTAAAGGCCTCAATCAAGCCGCCGGATGCATTACCCTTGCAGTTGGCGTATTTTTACTCGTTAAATCCTAAAGCCACTTTAAACTTTGGCTGCGGCTGAACCCAACCGACTCGACTGCCTTCTTCCCCATCCTTCCCCAACCCCCAACTCCTAATTCCCAACTCCCTCTTCTGAGTTGGGTTTCGTGCCTCAACCCAACCTACGCGACTTAAACCTTGGCTGTGGGTTCAGCCGTCGCCGAACTGGGAATAATATAAATCAAACCCGAAATCAGGGTTAGCGCCACCGCCAGCCAAAACGCACCCTTCGCCACAACCTCCCATTGTGCGCCTAGGGGTGCAATCAGCAGAGAAACCGCTAAAATTTGACTCACCGTTTTCAGCTTTCCCCACAGATTAGCGCCAGAAATCTGAGTTTGGTTCACCCGCCATCCCGCGATCGCCAACTCCCGTGCCAAAATTAAAAACACCCCCCAAGCTGGAACCACCCCCCACTCAATCAGCGACATCAACGGCGCTAACACCAGAAACTTATCCACCAACGGATCGAGAAACTTACCCAAATCCGTGACTTGATTGAGTTTGCGTGCCAAATACCCATCCAACCAATCCGTTCCCGCCGCCAGCAAAAACACCGCCAAACACACCCAGCGACTCGTGAGGGTAGGATGCGCCAACCCATATAACAGAACGGGAACGCCAAGCAATCGAGACAGAGTAATCCAAGTGGGTAAATTCATGGTTTGCGGGTAAGTCCTAACCTGACGGTATAGGGTTCCTCTAAGGTTTGCATAGACCCTTCGAGAATGCGATCGAGATATTGACGCGCGCGATCGCACTGAACCGAATTTGCATTATAAGTCCGATCTTCGGTTTTCTCAAACAGGGGCGCAGCGCTCAACACCTGATAATCGGGATTTTGCGCCGCAGTTGTCGCCAATAGAGAGGGACAATCCGTGGGAACCAAACCTGGGGGTAACTTCCCTTCCAAAAAACCAACAACCTGTTTGGCACAAACGCGCGTATTAATTCCTTGACGCTCCAACCGTTGTAGAATTTGCTGGGCAGACGTTGGCTGAGTGGGTAAATTTTTCAGCAATTCGCGCAGCAAGAAGTAATCGTGATATTGCTGGCGCGACAATTCTAGAATTTGAGGATAAAACGCTAACGTCGCCAACCCATACGCCACCCGACTGCAACCCGGCGAACGATCGGCCGGATAGGTATCTTGGATAATAGCTGCACTCGGCAGTTTTTGCCGCAACCACCGGGTAATCGGCCCAATCGAAGCCGTCCCCCCCGTACACATCGCCTGCTGAATCCCTTGAGTCGCAACCCCTGTTTCGCTTAATAGCGCGTTAAACTCCTGATTTAGGCGGCGCATGAAGGGAAGAAACACCTGCATTTCCAACTCTTTGCGCCGTAGATGAAAGGTGCGATCTTTCCCCAACTTGCACTGATAGCGGTCTTGATGCTGCAAGACTTGCTTCACATGACCCGCTAAATGCAGCAAGGCGCGACCTAAAAGAGTGCTTTCTAAGTCTCGTTGCAAGCGATAGCGCTGTTCTAGGTTAGCTTCTCCAGGCGTTGGCCAGCTTTCCAGGGGAATATTCAGGTCTTCGCACAACGCCTCCTCCGCTTGGGGAAGAAACAGTTGGCTGATGATATCTTGGTCAATCGCTTGACCCCCGTAGGCGAAGCTTCGCAGCTTAAAGTCTGGGTGGGTGAGTTTTTGATGTTGGTTGGGAAGATCGACTAACACCAATTCTGTCATTGTTGCGCCGGAGTTGATCGCTAGGGTATGGCCGCGCCACTGATATCCGGCCGCCGTATCGCGCAATTCCGATAAGATTGTGGCGATCGCATCTTCAATAAACACGACCTGTTCGGGATGTTCTACTAACTTTGCTCCTAAAATTGCCTCGCGCAGATTAAACCGATAAGTATCGGGCCAATAGGCGGGACATCCCAAGATCGCTCCCCCTAGATTTTCCGTCGCTTCCCGAAATGTCTGGTTATCTAATCCCGACGCCGCACTATATAACCACACCTGGGAAGACAGGGGAGTCATGGCGGTAAACAGTGCTTGGAGTGCTTGACGTATCCATCCCATCGAAACCTGTTGGGTTGGCGACCATTGTAAGATCGGTTCCCATTGTTCTGTCTCCGGACAATAGTAAGGCGTTGCCAGTTTCAGTAAAGGCTTAAGGTTGTGGAGTAATAAACCTGAATCCGATCGATCCGCCGTCGCATTGGCAATTTTAACCGCCAATGGCCCAACCGACCAAGAGGCGCTAGAAGCTTGATGAGGAACCGCTAAGGCTTGCGAGGGTTCGCCTTCAATCACCGATAGGTAAATGGCTGGTGTCAGGCGAAAGTGTTTTTTTAAGGTGGGTGTCGTGCTAGTTGAACCGAGTTGGTCGCTCTCTATCCAGTAAAGCGGATAAGTGAGTTGGGTGGCTGCATTAAGTAAGACCGCAGAAATCCCGGTTGTCCCAAAATCAATCCCCACATACCAAATGCGATCGCTCATAGGTGCTTGTGAATGGTTTGCAGATGATAAACTGACGCGGACATCATCAGACTGAATGTTTGTGGCTACGGTCTGGTCTAGAGGCTCAAGAGTCAAGTCTCTTTTTTTTTTCGGCTGTTGGCAAGTCTGTGTCTAAGAACTCTAACATCGAACTCTCGAAGTTATCCGGTTCCTCGTTCGGCTTAGACTCTGAAAGAAAGTTATTAAAAGCATTACCAATCGTCAAGTTTTGAGTATCAACATCGCCTAGAGAACGGGATGGGTTCTGCTTTTGGGCCGGTTGATTGTTCTGTGGGGGATTCTCTAGCGATCCGGTTAAAAATGGGTCAGCACTAGGGACATCAAAGGGAGTCGTTAAGGGTTCATCCCCGCTGGCGGCTGAGGGATCGTCCGCCTCCATCTCATCCATAAACGCATCTAGCGTTATTTCTTCTAGAATGACGGCTTCTTCGGGTACGTCGTCGGAGGGTTCTTCTAGAACGCGGCTAAAGGCGTCTTCCTCTGGAGTTCGTTCTTTATCGACTAGGAACTCATCAAAGGCGATCGCCTCTTCCGATATATCGTCCGTAACTTCCTGGGAAGGTTCCTCTAGAACGCGGCTAAAAGCATCGACTGTGAAGGCGTCTTCCTCTGGGGTTTGTTCCTTATCGACTCGGAACTCATCAAAGGCGATCGCTCTTGAGCAGAATGGTTTGTCAATCCCCAGAAGACTCTTCAACAGCGTTAGCGGTTGCATCGCTAGCCGTCTCCCCCATATCCTCAATAAACGCATCCAGCATCACGGAGTCTGAGTTCAACAAACTCTGAGGGAACGCTTCAACGTCAGGGTGCTTAGAATTTAACTCAACAGCCTGCGAGGACGAAGACAGGCGCGTTGTTGCTGAAAACGTTTGAGGTTGACCCAATTCCTCTAAACTCGACAGATCCGCTTGCAATTGTTCTAGCGTAGTTGAATCGGGCCAAAAACTCCAGGTGGTTCGTTCTAGCGCCTCTTGTTCGGTTGGTAGCAAACTTTCTTCAGGGGAAGCCGGAATAAAGATATCTTCGCCATAGCGTCTAGGGGGTTCCGATGACTCATCGGTTAGACTCATTAACTCGCGGCTTAAGATTCCCGAAATTTCTACGCTAAAACCCGTCTCCTCTGCCAAAGCTTGCTGTTGTTCTTCTTCAAGATCCTCTTCGCCAAATAATTCGACAAAGTTTGCTAAGGTTTCTGAATCTAGAGCGCGTGCTTTCCGACTCAATCCAGTGCTTTTTTTGTTGAGTTGCGATCGCCCTCGGTGCCAATTTCTCTGCGGATCGCTCAGTTACAGGCTCTTCAGAGAACAACCATCGCTCAATAGCTTGCAGCGAAATCTCACCTTTCCACTCAGGCTGCGGTTCTGCGGGTGGGGGTTCTGCCAATTCGCCAAATAAGTCATTTTCGACGCGACTCACCCATTCAGCGACGCCTTGCAGCTTCACCTCGGAGTCAACGGTTTCATTCAACTTTGGGGGACTGTCTATTTCCTCCTGGGATGTTGTGGGAGTCGGGGAGGGGGGTTGCTCATCCGGTTGCGGCGTTGCGGGGGGTTCTGGGTGGGTTAGCCCTAATTGCTCTTCTAACGTACGATCCAGAGCGGGCGCTAATTCATCTGAACCAAATAAGGCATCATATAAATCTTCGTAAATATCTTGCAGTTCGGCTGATTCTGGCGTTACGGATGCGGCGCTACTTTCAGGGATGGGTTCTTCGTCTGCTGCTGAAGCATCAGGGGTATCGTTGAGGAAATTGAGCAGTTGAATAGCCGAATCAATTTCTGCTTCGTTTGGTTTTTGAGGAGAGGGTGCTTCCTCCGGAGTTTGCTCTGGGGGAGTGCGGTTCTGGGATGGCTCGCTGCGCGAATCGCGTTCGAGTAAGATATCAATTTCGTCAGCGTTGAGTTCCCAGTCTTCGGAGGTAAGATCGAGCAGTTCTAGCGCTTCTTCTTCTAAAACCCCAGAATCAATTGATAATTCTGCTGCTGGGGAAGGCTGAGGGGTGGGAACGGTGGCTGGCGGTAGGGAGGGAGAAATGGTCGCCTGTCCTTCGCTAGCGCCTGGGTGCTGTGCGGGGCGCGTTTGCAGGTAACTTGAGGTTTCGCGCCCTAAATCCTCAGCTAAACGCTTAATTAAAGCGCTAAACATGACTTCTCCCTGTTGTCCCAAGGCGTGCATTTTTTCAATCCCTTGGGAGAGCGATTCATGATAGCTTTTGAGATTGCTTTGCAGGGTGTCAAAGACAATTCGCATTGAGCTATCAAGCGAGAGAATAATTTGATCCGATTGCGCTTGGAGCGATCGCAGTTGTTCGAGACGCTGCTGCGGGTTCAACAAGGGCAAGGTTTCGGGCTGTTCTCCGGGGGGCAGTTGCACGATCGGTAAGGCAGCGGGGCGATCGCTGGCTAACTCAGCTAGGGTTTGGGAAACTTGCTGGCTCAGGCGCTCTTGCAAGCGATCCATCAACACTTGCAGTAATTCTGCGGTTGCTTGTTGATGGGAAGCATATTCTTGGGACAAACTGGCGGTGGTTTGTTGCCGTTCGAGGTGTCGGACTTGGGCGAGCAAATCCTCTCGCTGTTGGCGTAAGTCTTCTAAATCGGCTTGCAGCGGTTGAATGACGGCTATCCGCAAATCTTGCATCACCGACTGAATGAGCTGTTGATTGAAGTTAGCTGGGATGGCTGTTGGTGCGGGTTCTGGCGCGCGCGTTCCACTCAGCATCGCTCGCCGAGGTTTCGGTAACAAAGGACGCTCGTCAGTTGAGCGCGGTTGAACGGAAGCCAGATAATTTCGCACCCGCTCTAAAACGCGCCGTTGGCGCATGACATCTCCGGACATCACCCAAGGAAGCCGGGGGCTAGATTTGCGGAGTACGTCGTCAATTTCCGCAATTAAAGCTTGAATTTGATCGTTTTGAGATGTCACAACCTTTTCCCCTAGCTAGAGCTGCGCTCCAGATGGTTGGTACAGCGAAACGGCGATGCGATAAGGTTTGTAGCCCTGACGTTGAACCCATGCTAGAGTCAGCAGTACCAGCCTTTTACTGTGTATGATGATCGGCCCTCTATTGATTGAGGGTTGCAGATCGACCGACGGATGAGTGTCGAGCCTGACTCCAATTTAGCGCCTTCTGCCTACAAGTATCGAAAAACTTTCAGGAATTCTGTATAGCCTTCGGTTCTAGAGCGTTCCTGGTAATTCTGTAGAGGCCGATTATACTGTCTAGCAGTTAGGTCAAAAATGATAAACTCCAATTCCGGTTAGAAACATCCTGGCGAGTCAGTTAAAACTGCGAATCAAGAATTTCTGTACCTTGAGGTTGGGGAGTGTCAACTTGTATTTTCATTACACAAGCCAGGAGAAGACCGTCAATAATAGTAGCCTATACCTCATAACCTCCGATCGGTTGCCGTTAGGATCGGTGAGAGCATGGCTTCAGGAGGCAGAGAAAGTCGAGCCAACACCAAGATTGTGCCACTCAAACGCTAAGGGGGCTAAAGCCAAAACCGATTTTAAAGTTGTCAAGACGGGTACAGCCAACTATAAGATTAGCAGTTGGGATGAGGCCCTTGCTGCTTATGTGAAACAGGGCCGCTATCGGATTCATCATTAAACGCTTACGTTTGCTCAAAGGCCCTATGGTAGAACGACTCGGTTCCCGCGAAACTAACACTAACGAATTAATTCGTTCAGCGCCGTTTTTTGAAGGCATTCCTGAAGCCACGGTCGAAAAAGCGATCGCTCATGTTGTGGTGCGATCGCATCCGTCCAATCAAGTGATTTTGCTCGAAAATGATTGGGGTAGCTCGGTTTACTTCATTCTGGATGGTTGGGTCAAAATTCGGACGTATAATCTAGACGGCAAGGAAGTAACCCTGAACATTATCGGTAAAGGCGAGTTATTTGGCGAAATGGCTCCCCTTGAAGAAGTCCCCCGCTCTACAGATGTGATTACCCTAGCACCCACCCTGATTGGCAATATGCCCGCTCAGGATTTTGTCCAACTGATCCATACCGAACCGATGGCGGGGATTCGCCTTGCTCAACTGATGGCCAGACGTTTGCGTCAAGTCAACCGTCGCTTGCGGTTGCGCGAGTCCGATAGTACCTCGCGAGTGGCCGATATTTTGCTATTTTTAGCCGATGGACAAGGAAAACGCACCACCGAAGGGGTAGAAATTCCCAACCTTCCCCATCGCGAACTCAGCAGCCTCAGCGGTCTGGCGCGGGAAACAGTAACGCGCGTTTTGAGTAAGCTGGAAAAGAAAGGATTGATCGTGCGCGATCGCGATATCCTCTGCATTCCAGAACTTCACGCGCTCGAACGATTGATGGTCTAATGCTGCTGTTGTATCCTGCGTTCAGGCTCAAAATGCTATGAGTTTTCAGAAAATCCTGGCGGCTGTTGATGATTCTCCCTTGAGTCAAGCGGTTTTTGACCAAGCGGTAGAACTTGCCCAAATTCATCGGGCGGCTCTCAAACTCTTCCATTGCATTAGTAGCGAACTCTTAGGAACGCCAGCGATTGGCTCGCCGCTCGAACCGGGGATCGCAACCGGCGTCAACGTGGGAGACTATCAAGTCCAACAAATCCTAATCGATCGGCAAATTGAACAGGCCAAGCAATTGCTGCAAACTTATAGCCGCCAAAGTCGCGATCGCCAAATCCTAGCAGAAACCGAGTATAAGATCGGTTTAGTGGGTCAAAGCTGTTGCGAAGTAGCAGCCGCTTGGCAAGCCGACTTAATTGTCATCGGTCGTCGAGGACATACTGGACTCACCGAGGTATTGTTGGGTAGCGTCAGTAATTATGTAGTTCATCATGCCCCCTGTGCCGTGCTGATCTTACAAGCCAAGGCGTGAACAATGCGCTCTCAGAACGTTTCATTGGGTTTAATGGTTGACAAAACTGAGTGATGGATGAACGACAAGAAGAAAACACCCCCTACCGCCCGCAAGAGCCAGATCGCACCTCTGTTCCCGAAATCAAAGATCCGATAGGCCCCCTACCGCTGGTCGAAACCGCTTTTCTCGCCAGCACCGCCAGCTTAATTTGGCTGGTCAACTACTACTTCCCGATGGGGCCTGTATTGCGAATGTTTTTTCCCTTACCCATCGCGCTTGTATATCTGCGCTGGGGAGTTCGCAGCGCTAGCATGGCCACCATTGTGTCAGGGTTATTGTTGAGCGTCTTAATGGGGCCAACCCGCAGTATTTTATATCTAATTCCCTTTGGTCTTTTAGGGATTCAACTCGGCGCAATGTGGCGCAGACAAGCCCCGTGGTGGATTTCCATTGCCACAGGCACCCTGTTAGGCTCCTTTGGCTTCTTCTTCCGGATTTGGCTGGTTTCAATTTTGTTGGGCGACGATCTGTGGACGTATATGATGGTACAAGTCACAGAACTCTTAGACTGGATTTTCCTTCGCCTCGGCCTGCTCGCACAACCCAACCTCACTCTCGTGCAAGCGATCGCGCTAGTTCTGGTCATTATCAATAACGCCATTTACCTATTCGTCGTTCACCTCGTCGCCTTCCTCCTCCTAGAACGCCTAGGCAACCCGATCCCCATGCCTCCTCAGTGGGTACAAGTTCTCCTCGACTACGAAGAGTAGGGAAAAGAGTGCTGAGTGCTTCTCTAAGTGCTGAGTGCAAAGTGCTGAGTGCTGAGTAAGTTCCGAGTTTCGAGAGGGGAAGAGGATGGGGAAAAGAGTGCTAAGTAGGTTCAAGAGTGCTGAGTTTTAAGTAGGTATCGAGAACAATAACCGATTTACCTTCATTTCCCTCTTCCCCCAACTTCCAACTCCCTTCTTCCCCAACCCCCAACTCCCAACTCCCAATTCCCTTCTTCC
>NZ_JASVEJ010000033.1:0-44157 GCF_030285425.1 Geitlerinema calcuttense NRMC-F 0142
GGGAATTGGGAGTTGGGAGTTAGGATTTTGGGGGGAGTGAAGGTCAATCGGGTATTGTTCTAGACACTACTTAGAACTCAGCACACTGCTTCGCAGAGAATCCGCGCAACAGCCACTTTCCACTCAGCACTCTTTCCCCCACCCTCTTCTCACTCGGAACTTTACACTCAGCACTCTATTCCCACTCAGCACTCAGCACTTTCCACTCAGCACTCTTTCCCCCCATCTCCCCACCTCCCCATCCCCCCACCCTCTTCCTACTCGTTGCAAGGACGGGCGGGGATGATTTCGCAAAAGCGGCGATATTCAGCTAGATATTGCTCTAAAACGGCGAATTGAGGGAGATTGAGGCTGTAATAAATCCATCGTCCTTCTTGGCGCGGGCGGACGAGTTCTGCTTCTTTGAGGGCTTTGAGATGAAAGGAGAGTTTGGACTGGGGAACCTGGAGTTGTTCGCACAGTTCGCAAACGCACAGTTCTTGCGATCGCAATAATTCCAAAACCTGCAACCGCAAGGGATCGGAAAGGGCATGGAACCCGGCAACAACTTTGGGAGAGAGTAAAGCAGCAGAAAATGTCATCAAAAAAAATTGAAATGTTTTCTTGTTGCTAGCTTAACTCAGAGAATCCACACCTGAAGAAATCCCTTGGGCGAGCAAAAACTCTTTTAACCTGTACCGATCCGGTAAGGAAGATTGCGCCCCGGCTTGGGTGGTGGATAGGCTGCCATTGGCTATGCCCCACGCGATCGCCTCTTTTAAGGGTAAACCCAAATTCAGAGCAGCCGCTAACGCCCCATTAAAGGCATCTCCGGCCGCCACGGTATCCACTACTTCTACCTCAAAGGCGGGCATCATCCAAGTTTCTTGAGGAGTCGCACAGTAAGCGCCTTGACGCCCTAGCTTAATGATGACCGTTTCTACCCCCCGCTGTCTGAGGAGGGTAGCGGCTTGGGCGGCGGTTTCTGGACTGTTGACGGGGAAACCGACGAGTTGGCTAGCTTCCACTTCGTTAGGCGTCAAAATTTTGACTAAGGGATAGAGTTCTGGGGGAAACTGGGCTGGAACTGGGGCCGGATCGAGAATGACAGGAACCCTAACCGCTTGGGCGGCTTGGGCGGCTTGTACCACTACGGGGAGGGGAATTTCTAGCTGTAATAACAGGGCTGAGGCTTGCGGGAGGTGGCTTTTGAGGCGCAACACGTCGCGGTTCTCTAAACGGCCGTTTGCCCCGGCGACAATTGTAATTGTGTTCTCGCCCTGGGCATCGACGGCAATAATGGCAACGCCAGAATGGGTAGAGGCGTCAATTTCAATGCCTTCAGTGTTGACGCCTGCGGTTTGCAACCCTGCTAATAATTCTGCCCCAAAGCGATCGCCCCCGACTCGACCCACTATTTGCGTCGGGATACCCAAACGGGCGGCAGCTACGGCTTGATTGGCACCTTTACCGCCCGGTACGGTAAAAAAGGCTTGTCCTGACAGGGTTTCGCCTGCTTGGGGCAACCGCTGAACTTGAGTCACCAAATCGAGGTTAATACTACCAAAAACAAGAATCATGGCAAGAAGAAGTCTTGGGTTAATTTCAGCTAAAAGCGACTGAATTTTGTCTTAGTCTCCCGGCATATTGGCATTGATAAAGGCGAGTTGCAGCCTCAGCCGATAGGGGTTTGCTAAACAGATAGCCTTGCATGGCATCGCATTTAGCAGCCTTCAAAAACTGGAGTTGTTCTAAGTTTTCTACCCCTTCAGCAATCACTTTTAAGTTTAAGCCATGCCCCAAGGCAACGATCGCGCGAATAATGGCGGCATCGTTAGAATCTCTGACCAGATCGCGAACAAAAACGCGGTCAATTTTCAATTTATTAATGGGCAAATGCTTTAAGGCCCCCAGGGAAGAGTAACCTGTCCCAAAATCATCCATTGCAATCTGGATATTTTGATTTCTGAGGTGATGCAACACTTCAATGGTGAAGTTCATATCCTGAATCGCGATACTTTCAGTAATTTCAATCTCTAAATATTGCGATTCTAATCCCGTTTCTTTGAGGATTTGATGGATGGTGTTGGCGAGGTTTTTATTCTGAAATTGTCGCGCTGAAAGATTAACGGCAATGGGCAGCGGCGGCAGTCCGGCAAGCTGCCACGCCCGATTTTGAGCGCAGGCTGTGCGTAAAACCCATTCGCCAATTGGAGAAATTAATCCCGTTTCTTCAGCTAGGGGAATAAACTGCAAGGGCGAAACCAGTCCGCCCAAATCTTGACTTTGCCAGCGAATTAAAGCTTCCATGCCCACAATTTGCCCGTTTTCTAGGTTAATTTGCGGTTGGTAGTGCAGCAAAAACTCATGACTATCTAATGCTTTGTACAAGTTATTTTCTAACACTAAGCGTTCGAGAACCTTAGTCCCAATGGCGGAGGTATAAAGCTGGTAATTATTGCGCCCTTGTTGTTTTGCCCGATACATGGCAGCGTCAGCATTTTTCAAAAGCGTATCGACATCTTCGCCATCATAAGGGGCGATCGCAATCCCTAAACTAGCTTTAACATGCAGCGAGGTGACTTGGTGGGTTTGGTCTTCTTCAAATTGAAAGGGCGTGCTGAGGCTATTGAGAATCTTTTGGGCAATTCTGGCCGCATCTTCGCTACTACTAATAGCACTCACAAGGATGGTAAATTCATCTCCCCCCCAACGGGCGACGAGATCGTCCGGGCCTAAACAATTTTTGAGGCGCAGGGAAACGCTTTTCAGGAGGCGATCGCCCTCAGCATGACCGAGGGTATCGTTAATGGTCTTAAAGGCATCCAAGTCGAGGAAAATGACCGCTAGCTTTTGCCCGTAGCGCTGAATGCGGGCCAGAGATAGGGTAAGGCGATCGCAAAATAGGATGCGGTTGGGCAAACCCGTCAGTAAGTCGTGAGACGCTTGGTGGCGAATCATCTCCTCAACGCGCTTTTGCATCACGGCCATATATAAGTGAATGCCAATGGCCACCGCTAGGCGGATATCATCTTCCGTCCAGGGTTTGGCTTGTCCTCGGATGGTTTCTCGCCAAGCCTCAAAGGAAGCGCGGGGGCGATAGTTGCGGCGATCGCAGTCTTGACGCCCCGCCCACAGGGTTTCGGTTTCAATTTCGGATCGAAAGATGCTGATACAGCCAATGCATTGTTGCTGATAGCTTAAAGGCACGATTAACAAGGAGCGAATGTGGGTATCCTGAAACGCTGCAAGGGCCGATTTCAGTTGCGGTTCGCTCTCTATATCCTTAATAATGTGCAGGTGAGAAATCAGATGATGGTGCAGCGTGTTGGGGTTAGTTAAAGAGCAATAAGGGCCTGCGGGAACCCCCAGATCGAAATCGTCGGCGACATCAGGAAAAAGTAGGGAACGCGGGAAGCCGGAATCTTCGTGCGAGAGTCTAGAGGCGTTGGCATAGTTTAAGAGGGTTTGGGAGTCAGAAAGGGGAGGGACTGAACCAATGATTCCCTTCCACAAGGCTGTCTCTTCGAGGATGCAGGATGCTTCCAGACTCGGTTGGCTGCCACAGGTATAGATTTGGGCGGGTTTCCCGGTGGGATCGGCGGTAATGTAGAGTCGCCCGCCGCATCCTTCTAACACTTTGACCGCTTCTTCCAGCACGGTTTGGCGAATCTCGGTGGATTCCATCGGCGCGTGCAGTAGATAGCTAATTTGGTTAATTTTGGCTTCATCTTCGGCTTGCTGGCGGGTGCGGGCCAGCAGATCGGCTTGGGCGATCGCGATCGAGACTTGATCGACCAACAATTGCACGATTTTGAGATCGGTTTCGCTATGGGTTTTGGGGGTGCGATGGTGACACGCCAGCAAACCCCAGAGTTGATTGTGGTGCAAAATGGGGACGACTAGGGATGAAGAAACGCCCATTGCGGTTAAATATTCAATGTGGCAGGGATCGACCGGAGCATAGCGCACGTCTTCGATGGCTAGGCTGTCTCCGGTGGCGGGGTTGTCGAGTTGGTGCAGCGTTTTTTGACCGGAAACCACATCTACAATCACCCGCTGGCGCACTTTGACAAACATTTCGCGAGCATGGGCCGGAATGTCGCTGGCGGGAAAGCACAATCCTAAAAGTGAGGGTAAAGCGCCATTGACGAGCGATTCTGCGATCACTTCTCCGTTACCATCGGGTAAAAACCGATAAATTTTTACCCGATCCATTTCTAAAAAGGAACGAATTTCCCTGGCGGTTGTGTCGAGAATCTCTTGGAGTTCTAATGATTGTCGAATTCGAGTGGTAATTCGATTCAGGAGATTTTCCCGATTGAGGGTTTTAAGATTGCTAGGCGGGCTTTTGCGACGAACCATTATTTTTCTTTGCGGTTTGTTAAAGTTGAGCGTTTATTGCTCGGCACTCTCTGTTAGTTAGAATTCCCCAAGGGATTTTATTGCAATCATCCAGGGATCGATGGCGTTAAGACGAAAGGCGATCGCGATTGCTTTTTGCCCCACTTCCCCGGATGGAGTCTTTTTTACCCTAAGACTCAGGTGCTTTCTGCTACCTTTATCTAGACTATCAGGAAATTTTCGCTCAGGGTATCATCCCTAGGACGCGATCCCTCTTTGACGGGTGAACTGGAGGTTTTCTTGCGCCGTCTTGGTTGACTCCAGAAACAAACTTCTGTTAAGTAAAAAGCAATCTCAATGTTTTACAGGAGACAGTTGACTGATGGCAATCAAGCTACCTTATGCGGTTGTCGATGTTTTTGCAATCGACAAGTATACGGGCAATCAACTTGCGGTATTTACTGATGCTTCTGACTTATCGGATACTCAGATGCAAGCGATCGCCAAAGAAATCAATTATTCAGAAACCACTTTTATTACGGCACAACAGCCAGAAAAGGGAGGCTATAACGTCAGAATTTTTACCCCCGCCGCCGAACTCCCTTTTGCAGGTCATCCCACCCTAGGAACGGCTTACATTATTCGCCAACTTATGCTGCAATCTGGCACTCAGCAGGTCAATCTCAACCTAAAAGTGGGTCAAATTCCAGTCACTTTTTCAGCCCAAACGAACGGAGAAGAAATCGTTTGGATGCGTCAAAATCCACCCAGCTTTGAACCCCCGCTTGATGCCAAAATCCTAGCTGAAGTTTTGCAGATTTCTCCCGATGAAATTGATTCTAACTATCCGGTTCAATCGGTTTCTACAGGCGTTCCTTTTATTATTGTTCCCCTCAAAACCCTCGCAGCCCTCAAAGCTTGTCGGGTGAATCGAGAAAAGCTATTTCCCCTAGTAGAAACAATGGCTGCTAAATCTATTTTGGTCTTTTCTCCTGAAACCTATTTGCCGGAAAATCAACTCAGCGTTCGGGTTTTTGCTGACTACTTGGGCATCGCTGAAGATCCAGCTACCGGCAGCGCTAATGGTTGTTTAGCAGGGTATCTGGTGCAACACGCTTATTTTGCCCAATCAGAAATTGAAGTGGCTGTAGAACAGGGGTATGAAATTCAACGTCCCTCTCTGTTGTTGCTCAAAGCCGGGAAACGCGAAGAAGGGATAGAAGTGAATGTTGGCGGCCGAGTGATTTTGATTGCATGCGGAGAATTTCTCTAAAACAGCCCGTATCAATCTAGGGGCGCTCTGAGCGAGCGGGGCCAAAGCTTGCTAAGGTGGAAAAAGGTAGGTATGAGGCATCGTTCGTGAACTCATCTCTAGAATTTCCTTCACCTTCTGCGATCGCAAGTATTCGCCTTTATATTCAGCAAAGTTGGCATACCTTAACGCGATCGCACAAACATCTGTTCGCCTCAGCCATCGATCCTAAATTTCCCCATCGCCAAAACCATCCTTTGCCTGTTTACCTTTCTGCTAAAGCAGACCGCCCTCGGATTGAACAAATTTTACAACGCACGCTAACCCCTTCTGAATGGGACAAAATTGAACTGCGTATCTTGCCTGAGAGCGTAGCGCAAATTGAGGAACCGGGCTTGCTGTATTTACCGCATCCCTATGTGGTACCGGGGGGACGGTTTAACGAGATGTACGGGTGGGATAACTACTTTATTCAATTGGGTTTGTGGCGCGATGGAGAAAGATCCCTCGCCCAAAACCTCACCGATAACCTACTTTACGAAATTCAGCATTACGGTAAGATTCTCAACGCCAACCGCACCTATTATCTCCAGCGTTCCCAACCGCCGTTGCTGACTCAAATGATTTTAGCGACGTATGAGCGATCGCAAGACCGAACTTGGCTGGCTTCCACCGTTAGCTGTATCGAAAAACTCTATCAAGATTGGATAAGTCCCCCTCACCTCCACGAACCCACCGGACTGTCGCGCTACTTTGAACTCGGTGAAGGCCCCGCCCCAGAAGCCATCAGCGACGAACGAGACGAACAAGGGAGAACCCACTACGATCGCGCGATCGCATATTATCAGACCCATGAGGTGACAGCTTATGATGTCCGTCAATTTTACGATCGCGATCGCCATTGCCTGACACCACTCTTTTATAAAGGCGATCGCACCATGCGCGAATCCGGCTTTGACCCCTCCGAACGCTTTGGCCCGTTTAACGTCGATATTGTTCACTATCTCCCGGTTTGTCTCAATGTCCTGCTTCAGCAAATGGAAGAACAAACCGCCCAAATCTATCAAATTTTAGACCAACCCGAAATTGCTCAAACCTGGATAAACCGCGCCATCCAACGCACCCAGCGCATCAATGAATACTGCTGGGACGAACAAGCCGGACTCTATTTTGACTACAACTTCCAAACCCAACAGCGCCGTCCCTACGAATTTGCCACCACCTTCTATCCCTTGTGGGCGGGAATTGCCAGCGCCACCCAAGCCCAACGCCTAGTCGAAAACCTGCCGAAATTTGAAGCCCCAGGCGGACTCCTCACCAGCACCCATGTGAGTGGCAACCAGTGGGACGCCCCCTTTGGTTGGGCCCCCTTGCATCATATTGCGGTGGCTGGTTTGCGTCGTTATGGCTACTATGCAGCAGCCAACCGCCTCGCCTGCAAATTTATCAGCTTAGTGGCTCAAGAATTTGAGCGCTGGGGTTGTATTGTCGAAAAATATGACGTAGTGCGCTGCACCTCTCAAGTCTCTGATGAAATTGAGTTCGGCTACAGTTCTAACGAAATTGGCTTTGGTTGGACAAATGGGGTTTGGTTGGAGTTACTGGAAACTCTAACTTAACGTCTAAACCGTATTCTGTCGAAACTGGGACTCTAGCCGATGCAACAAAACCGGGGTGACAGTTCGGCGCATTTGGCTCAAAATTCCTCGATGAGAATCTTGAAAATGCAAGTCGTGGAGGTAGACATCGCTCATCAACCACGTTAATAAGCCTGTCCCTAAGAGAGCAGCGCTCAAGCGGTAAGTAAATCGAAAATAACAGATTTTTGAATAACTGGGGTTTGGCATCGATCTTCACGAGAATAAAAAAAGTCCCATCTGAGCAACCGCAGATGGGAATAAAGACTTTAGTTAACGACGACTCGACCGTCTTGTTGAATTTCGAGCGTTCCTTGGGTATCATCAAAGCTCGGTGCTTCGCGCACAGAGACTTCTAGAACGCCTGTCTCCACATTGCGAATGGGAGTAATATCAATTAACCCATTGTCTTGTCGCAGCATGGTCAGGGTAACAGGTGCCGGTAGGTTTTCTAATACGGTATCCGTTCGACCCGGTAATGTCCGAGGTTGAGTATGACCAATGGCTTCATAGGTAATGTTGGCATTGGTGCTATTGACTAAACGGATGTTAACCGTGCCATCGGTAGGCTGAACGCGAGCAATTACGTCATTACCGCGAAATGGAATTTGTGCTTGCTGCATCCCTGGTTGAGCCATTTGACCTTGCTGCATTCCTTGGGCCATTGGGCGTTGCTGCATCCCTGGTTGCGCCATCTGTCCGGGTTGCATTCCTTGAGCCATTGGTCGTTGTTGCATCCCTGGTTGCGCCATTTGTCCGGGTTGCATTCCGGGTTGAGTTAGGGGTCTGGCAGCTTGGGGAGCAAGTTGGCTGGCTGCGTTGGGCGGACAACCTTGAGGAACTGCGATCGCCCTATTGTAAGGTTCTTCGTAGTAAATGCTCGGACAAGGATTAATTTGCGCTTTAGCAGCAGTACCGGGAATGGCTGCGATCGCCAGCAACGCCCCACCTAGAATTGTTGTCAAAAAACTGAGTTGTTGAAGTTTTCTTTTTAACATCTGGATCTCCTAAGTTCTAAAACAGGTTATTAACATCTGAAGGAAGTTCGCTGAGGGGAAGTCCCCCCAGCGATCGCATTTAGACCACTCGATTAAAAGTTAGTGGTACCACCCGGTTGTTGAGTTCCAGGCTGAACCCCCGTTCCCGGCTGAGTCCCCGGTTGTTGAGTTCCGGGTTGTTGAAGTCCCGTTCCCGGCTGAGTTCCAGGTTGTTGCAGTCCGGTTCCCGGCTGAGTCCCTGGTTGTTGAGTTCCCGGTTGAGGAGACGCCGCCAAGGAATCACTAATAGCATTCCAGGTTTCAGGCCCAACCAGTCCATCGACAGCTAAATCATTCTCAGCTTGAAACTCAGTCACAGCAGCCTGAGTATTGGGGCCAAAAATACCGTCAATATCGTCTTGATAGTAACCTTGTTGTTGTAAAAAGCCTTGCAGTTGTTCTACTTCTGAACCTTGGCTACCTAAACCCAACAGCATCATTTCGTCTGGGTCATCAATAGCACCCAATTGCTGTTGATTATCCTGGGTCATACCAGGCTGTTGCGTCCAGTTGTTATTTGTATCAGTATCCAGGGTCTGAGCCGCCACAGGAGCGACAGAACCCAACGCGACAGGCAGCAAGGCAACTGCTGAAAGAATACCAAAAGAGTTTAGCTTAAAACGAGATTGATTAAGAGCCATTTAAAATTGCTCCTCCGAACTGAAAACAAGCTCCTAAGTGACGCGCAGCTTTCAAACCCCAACTTAACCTTGGAGTGACTCAAGATTATCGCTTTGGGGGACTGAGCGTACAAACCCAAAACTCACCTGTTTGAGATGAGTTTTTAAGAAAAGACTTAGGAGCGCCGTCAGCTAATTCAAATATTGCAAATTAGCATTAACTGACTTGATGTTTTCAGTTTAGGAAGCTTAGAGCCAAGTATCCTGCTTCAGAAGTTAGAAACAGGCTCGGAACAATCTCACCCTTCTGAAAGAGGATGTTTAGAGTTAACTTGAACAATATCGGGATTTTAAAGGGGCAAAAACATCATCAAAAGAGCGTGAAAAACCTAATCACCCCAAGGGATTGAGCAGAAAGTAAAGAGTTTGCCGCTCTCTTGGCTCTGCTCAAACTCAGGCGTATCATTCTTAACACTAAAATTCAGTAAACGAGCGTTTTCTACGCTATCCGGCTTTATGTAAAGCGGCTTTGCGGCTATCAAACAGTTGCGCTACGCCTTCAAGAATTTTATTGACCACCGTGGCATCGCATTCGCGTAAAAACGTCTCCGACTCAATTTTTCCGGCAAAGAAATCCTTAGACCGCTTGAGCAAGTGTTCCATTGCCGAAAAGCCCACCGACTTAATAATAAACGTGGACACCGGGGAATTTTTGATATCGTAAACCGACTCGCGGTTTCTTCCCTTACTCAACAAATCCAGAACTTCTTGTTCCAAAGCATTCTTGGGAGGAGATGCCATTGGCACATCGGGTAAAAATTGCTCTAAAATTGGGGACTTCCTTCCCGGTGCTGGCAGTTCGCCCATCATCGTCGAGACGGGAATATCGCGCCCCAAGCGATAGGAGAGGGCTTCTAAGATGGCGATCGTAACTAGTTTAATCCCCAGATAGAGCTTTGCTACTTCCAAATTCTTGCGCGTTCTTGCAACTAGCGCTGCATAGGTTTCCTCATCCGGTTCGCCTCGAAAGCGCTGAAATACCAATTCTGGGTTGAGGAAGTTCATAAACCCTTCCATCTTTTGCAGAGATTTACGATACCCTGCCACTGTATAGGAATTGGCGTTAATCAATTCCTGATTCGTTTCGGGCATCAGATTCCAGGTGTTATCGAGAAAGTCAGTTGAATTGGAAAATGCAAAGTTTTCGACATCGCGGTTCGCTAACCGAACGGCGCGTTTAACCATCTGCACGAATTGTTCTTCGCTCCAGCCTAGGTTGAACTGAGCATTAACGCCCAAAAGGCGTTGATAGAGCAAGTCACTGGCTGTTAAACCCGATGCAGTTGGAGGACGAAAGGGAATCGTTGCTTCAATACAAGCCGCAATTTCGGTAATGCGATGGATGTCGAGGAAGGGTTCGAGGATATTTGCCGCAATTAATGCGCTTAAAAATTCATTTTGCCCGCTAAACGGCGAGAGCGATTGTCCTGGAGAGAAGCCAAAGATAGCGCTCACCAGTTGGAACATGGAGGAGTTGGGTAAGCTGTCGAGTTCGCGAATGGTCAGTTGTCCGTCTTGTTCTTGGACAAAGGGAGAGATATAGGTGCTGATATTCAGATTCACCCCATGATCCACCTGAACGTAGACCAAATCGTGGAACAGGGCGGCTAAGACTTCAGTTGGATCGATTGAGCCACCGACTTCAAATATATGCTCTGGCGTATGGAAATAGCGCCAAGGCCCAGACATCGAAAGAATAATCAGTTCTGCGATATGCTCAAGGCGATCGGGTTCGCTACGTCCCTGTAGCTGCTCAATGCTATTAATCAGGCAATCTAAGCAACGTTTGCGAGCAACTTCTAACTCCATTCCCATTCATCCTCCAGTGCTGTCCCTGATAAGCCAACTCGTTATCAATTCTCTGTGGTTTCTAAGGGTTTAACATTTAGCCTAAACTTAAATGTTAAACCGAAGCGATCGCTGTGACTGTGATATTAAGTTCAATTCTGCCGAGCTGGGCTTTCCTTTGAGTTATATCAGTTTTGCCAGCAGGGTTGCGAGTTGAGCGCCGATTTGTTCAACGTCTGCTTGTAAGTCTGGGTCTTGAATTTGACCTTGTTCGTTAAAGACTTGAAAGGCGTTCGGGATTGTTTTTTGTTGCGGGATGACTAAAACGCCGATGTTGCCAAGGATGGAGCGCAGGTGAACTAAACCGCGCAAGCCGCCTAGACCGCCAGGGGAGGTACTTAGGATGGCTGCGACTTTGTTTTTGAAGCAGGTTAAGGCTAAGGGGGGTTCTCCGGGTTCGGGTCGCGAGGCCCAGTCAATGGCATTTTTGAGGAGGGGGGTGACGGAACTGTTGTATTCTGGGCTGGCGATTAAGAAGCCTTGATGTTCTTTCATCAAGGTTTTGAGCTTGAGAACGTTTTCGGGTAAACCTTCTCTTTCCTCTAAGTCTTGGTCGTATAAGGGTAAGGGTAAGTCTCGGAAGTCGAGATAAGTGACTTGGGCCCCGGCATTTTTGCCCCTTGTGCTGCAACTTGTACGAGGTATTTGTTGAGAGAGGCTTCGCGGGCGCTTCCGGCAAAGGCGAGAATTTTGGGTGAAGTAGTCATAGTTGAAATGAGTTTAACTTAGGGTTCCACCGATCCAATTTAACTGATGAAAGCCGTATGGAGAACGAGTTGGAAAATTTTAGTGCGTGAGGCTGTCAGGTGACTTCTGAGCAATGTAGCAGAGTTGCTGGCGATCGCACTTCAAAAACCCCTGAGTCACTTGACAATTGCACCAAAATCTGATAGGACGCGAGCATGATTTCGTAATAAGCCGAGAATATTCAGGCGATTTTGCTGAATCTCTGGGTTTTTGTCCATCACGAGGACGCTATCTTCTCCATCGAAAAAGCGGCTAACGGTGGGGGCTATTTTAGCGAGGGAGTCTACTAACTGTTGGTAGTTGCGGGTGGCTTGGGCTTCTTGGGTTTTGGGAACTAGGTTAACGAGGGCGTCGTAGAAGGCTTGTTCGGAGGCTTTTTCAAAGCGTTGGGGGTTGACGACGGTTTGCGGATCGAGTTGTCGGGTATCGAGGGTTCCTTGCGCGGCGAGGCGGGTGGAACGGTTGACGGTTTCGTAGATTGTCCCTAGCTGACCATTATCGCGGATTTGTTGGAGGAATAATGCGCGATCGCGCACATCCAGCAAATCTTGTAAGGCGCGTTCGGTATACTCTGGGTCATTTTCTCCTAAAACGGCATTCACCAGATCGTAGTCAACCCCTTTTTCTTCTTGTAATTGCGTGCGGAGGCGTTGGATAAAGAAATCTTGCAGGGTCTTGACTAAATCGGCTTTTTGGGCAATTTCTTGCAGCAGGGATTGCAAGTTAATCGCTAAATTTGCCCCCCAGGTAATATTAATGATGGCATTGGCGGCCCGACGCAAGGCAAACGGATCGGACGATCCGGTGGGAATTAACCCTAAACTAAAGATACTCGCCAGGGTATCGAGACGGTCGGCGAGTCCAACAATTTGACCTGTAAGGGTTTGGGGAAGTTCATCATCTGCGCCACGGGGTAAGTAATGTTCAAAAATGGCGGTGGCTACGGCTTCCGACTCGTTGCTGGCTTTGGCGTATTTTTGTCCCATCACCCCTTGTAACTCTGGGAACTCGTACACCATTTGCGTCACCAAGTCAGCTTTACACAGCAAAGCGGCGCGTTCAACTGCGGTGGTTTGTTCGTCGCTGAGTTTTAACTGTTGGGAAATCAATTTCGCGTTGTGACACAAACGCTTGACTTTATCGCGAACGGAACCTAAGTCTTCTTGAAAGGTGACTTTTTCCAGTTGGGGTAAAAAGCTTTCTAGGGGTTTGGCTAAGTCGGCTTTGTAGAAAAACTGAGCATCGGCTAGTCTAGCGCGAATCACCCGACCGTTGCCTTCGGCGATAATCTCGGACTTCGCCGGGTCGCCGTTGGAAATGGTGATAAAGTAGGGCAACAGTTCGGAAGAATCTTGGCTTTTGAGGACGGGGAAATAGCGCTGGTGAGACTCCATCACCATGACATTGACTTCTGAGGGTAGCATCAAAAAGTCATCGTCAAATTTACCAACAACGGCGGTGGGCCATTCTGTCAGGTTAATCACTTCTTGGAGTAAGTCGGCATCAACGGATGCATATCCGCCTATCTTATTGGCAGACTCTTGAATTTGCTGTTCTATCTTGGCTTGGCGTTCGGCGGGGTTGACTTGCACAAAGGCAGATTGCAGCGTTTTGAGGTAGTCTGTGGCTTGGGGAATAGTGACAGGTTCGGGGTGTAAGATTCGATGACCGCGAGAAGTGCGATCGCTCTCAACAATATCCCCCCCATTATCCCAACGAATCGGCAATACTTCAGTATCGAGCAATGCCACTAACCAGCGAATGGGACGGGGAAAGCGCAACTCGCCATCTCCCCACCGCATAAACCGCTTTCCTTCTAAGCTAAAAATCCACTGGGGAACTAATTCTTGTAAAATATTCGCCGCTGACTGTCCTGCAATTTGTTTGCGAACAAAGACAAAATCTCCCTTATCTGTGGGACGGACTTCGAGTGTATCGAGTTCAACGCCTTGCTTTTTGGCGAACCCTTCCGCCGCTTTGGTGGGTTTCCCATCCTTAAACGCCGCCGCCGCTGGGGGACCTTTAATTTCTTCTTCCCTATCCGGTTGCTGAGAGGGTAAGCCTTTGAGAAGAATGGCTAAACGGCGCGGGGTACCGTAGACTTCTATCGCCTCTGGGGTGAGAAACTGTTCGGCTAACGCTTGGGGTAAGCGGGTTTGCCATTGTTGAATGGCACTCTTGACAAAATCGGCGGGAAGTTCTTCTGTACCAACTTCTAATAAAAAGGCAGGCATAGGGACAAACTATAGACACTCGTTACCATAGTTTACAGTTTGGGAGGGGTAAAAATATCAATATACTGACTTTGCGATCGCCTAAACCGCCTCAACCCCCTTTAAAACTCGATGGGCCTAACCAAAGATGGCTAGACCCAAGAGTATGCAAACGTTAGAGTTTTCAAATTAGATCGTTAGCAATTAAATCAGAGATCGTTAGAAATCGAAATTGCTTACTAGGGGTTTACAGGTTTCGCAGTTAACTCCATCGTTGGATCTCACATAGTCTTCGCTTTCCGGTTTAGGTTTGGCGCTTTCCTCAGTTTTGAGGGGCTTTCCACATTTTGCTAGCTATGCTTTCACTGCGTTGGGTGCTAGAGGGAAGACGCTGGATCTAGAACCCTGGTTTGGTTGGTTGCTTAACCTTTCGCGTCTATATTTATAAGTTACCACCTCGATCCCCAGGCGCAATCCCTGTTTAAACAAAGTTGATAGGTCTTTACTTAACTCAATTTTTTGCAGTTCGGCTTAAACAAGCCACCTCCCCTAGGGGGAATCCTGCCAGCGAGGGGCAACCAATGTAAAAATAGATTACGACCCACTCTCTATTTGCCGTTCCCATCCCGAATTCAGACGATCATGGCTTCAACTCCCCAACCCCTCAGCGGTAGCGAAATTCGCGAGACCTTTCTCAAATTCTACGAACAGCGCGGTCATAAAATTCTACCTAGCGCTTCCCTGGTACCGGAAGACCCCACGGTACTGCTAACCATTGCGGGAATGCTGCCATTTAAACCCATTTTCTTGGGACAGAAGAAAGCAGAAGTCCCTCGCGCCACCAGTTCCCAAAAGTGCATCCGTACCAATGATATTGAGAACGTTGGACGCACTGCCAGACATCACACCTTCTTTGAGATGCTGGGAAATTTCAGCTTTGGGGATTACTTTAAAGAGAATGCGATCGCCTACGCTTGGGAACTCTCTACCCAAATCTTTGGCTTACCCCCAGAAAGGCTAGTGGTGAGTGTTTTTCGAGAAGATGACGAAGCCTTTGCCATTTGGCGAGATCAAATTGGTATTCCCGCACACCGCATCCAACGGATGGGAGAAGACGATAACTTTTGGGTATCGGGAATTACCGGGCCTTGCGGGCCATGTTCCGAGATTTACTATGATTTTCACCCAGAACGGGGCGACGATAACATCGATTTAGAAGACGATACCCGGTTTATCGAGTTCTATAACCTGGTGTTCATGCAGTATAACCGGGATGCAGACGGCAACCTTACCCCCTTAGAAAAGCAAAATATTGATACGGGGATGGGGTTGGAACGGATGGCGCAAATTCTGCAAAAGGTGCCGAACAACTACGAAACGGACTTAATTTTCCCGATTATCAAAACCGCAGCAGAGATTGCCGGAATCGATTACGCTAAAGCAGACGAGAATACTAAAGTCTCTTTAAAGGTGATTGGCGATCACGTCCGCGCCGTGGTTCACTTAATTACCGATGGTGTCACCGCTTCTAACATGGGTCGGGGGTACATCCTGCGCCGATTAATCCGCCGAGTGGTGCGTCACGGGCGCTTGATTGGCATTGAAAACGAATTTACAACAAAAGTGGCGGAAACTGCGATCGCCCTTTCTGAAACCGCTTATCCCCAGGTGAGAGAACGCGAAAGCGCCATTAAAGGCGAACTCGAACGCGAGGAAGCCGCTTTCCGCAAAACCCTAGAACGGGGTGAGAAACTCTTACAAGAGATTATCGCTAAATCCCTAGGCCACCAAGTTTCTGCAACTCTTAATGATACGGGAGGGGGATTTTCAGGAACAGTTGTACAATTGCCAGAACCCAAAGTTTCTGAAACTCCCCCTTCTGAAAAGGATTCTCTATCAAGAAAGGTTATTACTGGGGAAGATGCTTTTACCCTCTACGATACCTACGGCTTCCCCTTGGAACTCACCCAAGAAATAGCTGAGGAACAGGGATTGACGGTGGATGTCGAAGGGTTTAATGTCGCAATGGATCGCCAGCGCGAACAATCTAAAGACGCGCATGAAACCATTGACTTAACGGCGAAAGCTTCTTTAGATGCCATTGGGAATACAGAATTCCTAGGTTACACGCAACTTTCGACCCAAGCCACCATAACCGCAATTTTAGCCAACGGTCAACAGGTGGAATCGGCGGAAGCGGGAACGGAAGTGAAGCTAATTTTAGACCGTACCCCATTCTATGCTGAGTCGGGGGGACAAATTGGCGATCGCGGTTATCTATCCGGCGATACTACCCTTGTTCGGATCGAAGATGTGCAAAAAGACGGCCACCTGTTTATCCATGTGGGTCGCATCGAACGCGGTAACTTAGAAGTGGGAATGCCTGTCATGGCGCAAATTGACCGCGCTTGTCGCCGTCGCGCCCAGGCTAATCATACCGCAACGCACCTGTTACAAGCGGCCCTGAGAAAGATTGTAGACTCAGGTATCTCTCAAGCGGGTTCGTTAGTCGATTTCGATCGTCTCCGCTTTGACTTTAATTTACCGCGTTCCCTAACGCCTGAAGAAATACAGCAAGTTGAGGAACAGGTGAATACTTGGATCTCGGAAGCACACGACGCTGAAGTTAATGTTATGCCGATCGCGGAGGCGAAAGCAAAAGGCGCGATCGCCATGTTCGGCGAAAAATACGGCGATGAAGTCCGCGTGGTAGACTATCCCGGCGTTTCAATGGAGTTGTGCGGCGGAACTCACGTTCACAATACGGCGGAAATTGGCGTATTTAAGATTATCTCGGAAACCGGGATCTCTTCTGGGGTGCGTCGTGTGGAAGCCGTAGCGGGTGCGGCCGTGCTAGATTATCTGAATGTGCGCGATAAGGTCGTGCGCGAATTGAGCGATCGCTTTAAGGTAAAACCAGAGGAACTCCCCCAACGGGTGACAAACCTGCAAGGCGAACTGAAAGCCACGCAAAAAGCCTTAGATGAGGTAAAACAGGAGTTAGCGATCGCCAAATCTGACCAACTACTAACCCAAGCTGAAAGTGTTGGCGAATTCAAGATCCTAATCGCACAATTAGACATTGACGCCGACTCTTTAAAAACCGCAGCCGAACGCCTCCAACAAAAACTCGGAAATAGCGCCGTTTTCCTCGGTTCTATCCCCGAACCCGATAAAGTTAGCTTAGTTGCAGCCTTTAGTCCCGAAGTGAATAAAAAAGGCTTACAAGCCGGTAAATTTATCGGACAAATTGCCAAACTCTGCGGCGGTGGCGGCGGCGGTAGACCCAACCTAGCACAAGCTGGCGGACGCGATCCTAGCAAGCTTCAAGAAGCCTTAGAAATCGCCAAAAAACAGCTAACTGAAGGCTTACAATAGTCTCTCAGGGTGGGCAAAGGTCCACCCTTAATTGTCTAATGTTTTTGCTGCCATTTCAGTTAAAACCGTGGTTAACTGACAAATCTTTTTCGTAGGTTGGGTTGAGGTACGAAACCCAACACAAACTAATGTTTTTGTTGCCATTTCAGTTAAAACCGTGGTTGACTGACAAATCTTTTACGTAGTTGCGTAGTAGGTTGGGTTGAGGTACGAAACCCAACACAAACCTGGCTGCTGTTGGGTTACGCTAACGCTAACCCAACCTACGGCTTCGGGTTTTATTTCAGTATTTTATAGGAATTATGGAAGCGGTTAAACCCCATTCTTAAAGATGTTTCAAATGATGAGAAGAAACACCGACAAGACGGTTTCCTGCTTTATCTTCGCAGACTGTCATACCGCTACGATCGATTGCTAGAATTCGCAACTCTTGATTGCCATAATCTTGCTGAATTCGCAAATCTGAACCGACATATTGAACGCAGTCTCCTTGCAAAAACTCCCCAAACGGGAGACCCTGAACTAGGGGACACAAATGTAACATAATAGTTTCATGTCCTTGTAGATCGCCTTATCCAACCCTCTAAGATTAACTGAGTTGATGAGTAGCCGTATCAATGTACTGAGCCACTGAATTTTCTAAGGCGTTTTGCTCATCGGGATAAAGTTGTAGAAGCTTCAGCTTTCCTCGAATAAAGTTTCTTAAGGACAAACGCACGCTTTCTAAGTCTGCGCGTAACTGTCCGGCCCGAAAAGCCCGATCGATTGTTGGATAAGATTGAGTATCAGTGACACTTGTACGTTTTTCTGACATCCAACATTGAAAGATATAACCATCGGGTTGTTGGGTAACTTGAATGACCCATCCGTGATAGAACTCTTCAACGATCATAGCGATTGTGTTTATAACATTTCTGCAATATAGATGTAGCCAGAGCGCTTAGAACAAGCTGAACGGGACTCAAAAATTAACCTGACTGATTTTTGACTCAGCACTTTGCTTGCATCTGTCTAGAGAATGAATTGCGCTCTTCTCTAGACCCACAATACTGTAGCGTTATGCATCTCTTGTGCAGAAAATATGCAGAAATGGTGCAGATACAGTGCAAACTTCCGGTCACTTTAACCGATATCCTAACCCATGTACCGTTTGAATGAAATCATCGGGTGCGCCTTGAGCTTTAAGCTTTTGTCGCAGTCCCCGGATATGAGAATTCACGGTTTCTGCGACGGGTGACTCATCTGCTGACCATAATTGTTCAATAATGCCCGATCGGCTTAAAATGCGCCTACCACTTGCAACCAGTAACTCTAGCAGCGCGTACTCTTTGGGGGTGAGGGCGAGGAGTTGGTCTGCGTAAGTTGCCTCATGGGTGCTAGGATTCAACTGGAGACAGCCCCAATGCAGCGTCAACTCAGTGGTTGAAAGTCCCCGTCTCAGCAAGGCGCGAACGCGGGCCATTAACTCTTCAAGATCGAAGGGTTTGGTGACATAATCATCGGCACCTGCATCTAGACCCACAATTTTATCAGCAACGGTATCCCGCGCAGTCAGCATCAGGACGGGAACTGCACCTTTGAGGTGTTGGTGTTTTTTCGTTTCTGCCATTCGCAACTGCTGACAAAATTGAATCCCGTTCATCTTAGGGAGGGTGACATCCAGAATAATTAGATCGTAGGCACTCATTTCAGTTAGGTTCCAAGCCGTGAGTCCATCCCGCGCCACATCTACGACATACTGGCGGCGAGTGAGAACTTCTGTTAAGACCTCTGATAATTGCACATCGTCTTCAGCAATCAAAATCCGCATAGACTATGCCACGATTAAAAAGTGGGTTTATTTCTAGTGTTCATGAAATGGCTGCTTGAGGAGAAGGCGATCGCCTGTAGTTTGGCAGCAATCTTATTGCTGTTAGGGTTGGTCAACCTGGTGTCTTCTAAAAATACAACAGAGTTGGTAGAAAACGCCAACCAGGTTCAATCGACCTACAATGTCTTGGGAACGCTAACCGATTTTTACGCTGCTATGAGCGTAGCAGAGTCGGGAAGGCGCGGCTATATTTTTTCGGGCCGGGAGGAGGAATTAAGCCGCCATCAGACAGCAGTAGAAGAGATGCAAGTGGAGTTAAGCGAACTCCAGCAATATGCGGTTCTCAACGGGGTTCAACAGCAACGCCTCCAGCAGTTGGAGCAATTAACCCGACAGCGGATGGTACTCTTTGAGCAGTCTATTGAACTATATCAGCGCGATCGCTCTTTAGAAGCTATGCAAACTCAGCACGCAATCACCGATCGCAGCGTGCAGATCCGGGAACAGATCCAAAGCTTATTAACTGAAATTAAAAATACCGAAAATCAACAACTGCAAGATTCTTTAAAACAAGCCCGACGAAATATACAATATCGCTCTACCATTGAACGGGCAGGAATCCTTTTAATTGTGGTGGTGGCTTGCGGTGTCGTGTGGGTCTTTTATTGGGGACAACGACGAAGACAACAATTTCAAGAATTGGAAAAAACCTTGGCTCAGGAACAGGAACTTAGCAATCTTAAATTGCGTTTGTTTTCCATGATTTCTCATGAGTTTCGCACGCCGTTGAGCGTCATTTTAGTTTCTTCTCAACTGTTAACTGAGATTTTAGAGTTTAAGATTGAACCGAGTCAGTTAAAGAATTTATATCGGATTCAAAATTCAGCAAAACTGATGAATCGGTTAATTACTGATTTGCTCACCCTGACGAGAGCAGAAGCAGGAAAGCTGGAACATCAACCCGAATGGCTAGATATTGAAGAGTTTTGTCTGAATTTACTAGATGATTTTCAATCTTCTCATGCGGTACAGCATGACCTTCAATACCAGTCAAGGTGAATTTGGGCGAGTTTACCTGGATGAAAAATTATTGTATTCCATTATGAGTAACTTATTACTTAATGCGATTAAATATTCTCCGTCAGGAACCCAAGTAACATTAAAGCTTGAGGGCGATTCAGAACAAATTGTCTTTGAAGTAGAAGACCAAGGGGTGGGGATTTCAGAAGACGAACAAGCGAATATTTTCAACCCCTTTTATCGCGGACAAAATGTTGAGGGAATTTCAGGCAGCGGTTTGGGATTGGCTGTGGTTAGCAAATGCGTGGAAATTCAAAAGGGAAGGATTGAAGTTAACAGTCATGTGGGAGAAGGGACAAGGTTTAGAGTGTATATTCCTCGGACTGATAAAAATGCAATTCCCGCAGGCATTCCTAGGGGAATTATCGATTGATTTTCTCAGCAGATTCTAGCCATGAAAGCGACTCTCGATCAACTTGCTTCAATCTCCATCTTTACTCAACTCCAGCCCGAACAACTAACCCGCTTGCAGCCTCATAGCGTGGTGCAAACCTATCAAACGGGTGAAATTATCTCCCATGAGGGCGATCGCCTCTCTCCCCGCCTCTATGCCCTAATTGCAGGATTGTTGCGAGTCAGCAAAACCGCCAGCAACGGTAAAGAGACGATTCTGCGAACCCTCGCCAATGGCGATATCTTCGCCGCCCCCGCCCTATTTGGCAACGCGATCGCCCCCGCAACGGTGATTGCAGAGAGCGAAGTGCAAGTGCTAATGGTCGATCGCGTTGCCTTACTTGCGGCGATCCAAGAAAATCCTGAAATCGCCTTGCAGATGATGGCCGTATTTAACCAGCGACTCCAGCAACTCCACGAAATGGTGCATGGGTTAGTTTCCGAAAGGGCGATCGTCCGGTTAGCCCGCTTGATTCAATATGCCGCCGGAGTTCCCGGAATGCAGGTTTCTCAGCAGGGAATTTGTCTGCGCCAGCCCCTTTCCTATTATGAGATTGCCCGCAGTATCGGCATTACCTACGAGGAATGCGTGCGCCTGTTTAAGCAACTCAAGCCGATCGTTTCCTATCGTCGCGGGGGGAAAATTACGATTTTGGATTGGGAAGGCTTAGAGGCGATCGCGCGCGGGAGCGGAAACTAAATCTAGAATAACGCTGACCAGCAGATCGGGTTCTATCGGCTTCGCCAGATGACGATCGAAGCCCGCCCGCAGCGCTTGCTCCTGGTTCGTCTCCCCCGCATAGGCTGTCAGCGCGATCGCCTTCAGTTGCGCGTTAGGGGCAGAACCCCGCGCCCGAATCGCCTGTATCAATTGATAGCCATTCATCCCTGGCATCCCAATATCGCTAATTAACACATCAAACGAGGCTTGCGCGATCGCTGCCAACGCCTCGCGAGCCGAACCCACCCCCGTCACAATTGCCTGATTCTGCGCTAAAGTAAAGCTCAAAAAATCTCGCGTATCCGCATCATCATCCACCAGCAAAACGCGCAAGTCTTTGAGAAGCAAAGATTCGCCATTGCGATCGCCTCCTTCCCCTGCATTCGTCCTTTCCCGCACCCCTTCTACCTGCAATAGAGGCAAACTTACCGTAAACGTTGCCCCTTGCCCCTCTCCCAAACTCTCGGCTTGCACCGTTCCCCCATGCAGTTCCACCAAATGCCGCACAATGGCTAACCCCAACCCCAAACCCCCAAATTGGCGCGTCGTCGTACTATCTTGCTGGCGGAAATACTCAAAAACATAGGGCATAAAATCGGGGTGAATGCCCTTACCCGTATCGCAAACCCGAATTTGAGCGATCGCATCAACGCGCCCCAACCGCACCTCCACCTGTCCCCCAGGGGGTGTAAACTTCACCGCATTGCTGAGTAAATTCCAGATCGCTTGCTGGAGACGCGCCGCATCCCCTAGCACCTGTACTGCAACCGGAGGGAACTGCGCTTGCACCTTGATAGACTTGGCTTCTGCTGCCAATTCTACCGTTGCGATCGCCGCTTCAATCGTCGAGGCTAAATTCACCGGAGCCATATTCAGCGCCAGCTTCCCCTTCAAAATCCGGGAAACATCCAACAAATCCTCAATCAGTTGGGTTTGCAACTTCGCATTACGCTCAATCGTTTCTAACGCCGTCGCAGTCATGGTCGCATCTAACTTGCCTCTACGGAGCAATTGAGACCACCCTAGAATCGGATTGAGAGGCGTTCGCAACTCGTGGGATAACACCGTTAAAAACTCATCTTTAATGCGGTTAGCCGCCTCCGCTTCTTCCCTAGCCGCTTCTGCCCGTCGCAAGTTTTCCGCCCGTTCCCGTTCCCGCTGCGACAGCAGATTCGCGGCAAATTCGAGAGACTGACCGAGAAAGACCACCTCTCGGATCGATAGCGAACTCACTTGAGGATGTTCCCCCTTCGCTAGGGCTGCCGCCGCGTCGGCTGCTAAGGTAATGCTGCGCGAAATTTGCCGCGAGAGGATAAAAGCGCCGATACCGCTGACTAAAAGCAGGGCAAAACCCGAACCCACAGCTAGCCCCATTGCTTGCCGGGTGGGGCTTTGAATGACATCCACGGGAACTGTAACGGCTGCTGTCCAAGGGGAGTTGCCAATCTGACTGAAGGCAATATAGACGCTGATGTTGTCTAAGGTTGTATCTCGGTAAATGCTCTCCTTGGATTGGGTAATGCGCTGGAGAAAGGAAGGCGTACCGCGTTGACCGACAAAGCGTTCGGGTTCGCGGGTGCGGGCAACGACAACCCCTAAGCCGTCTACGATGGTGCGCGTCCACTCGCCCTCAATGCTGGTTTGGGCTTGTACTACTTGGGCGATCGCCGCCTGATTGAGGATGGCGGTGAGGATATACTGAAGCTGACCCTCTCGGATCACCGGAATGCGGACGGGAACGCCGGATAAGTTGCGCTTGAGGATAGAGGGCGAAAAATTCCCAATTGCAGGCTGATTGGTTGTTACCACCTGTTGCAAGCTATCTCGTTCTGAGGCTTGGGGCAAAGGTTGACCGAAGGGTTGTAGCGTGTTGACGAGTTGTTGACCGTCTGGGGAGAGGAGAATGATTGTCACCCAAGAGGCTTGCGTCTGGACGACTTGCGTGGCTTCCTGATGAAAGGCTTGCAGATCGTTTGAGGTGAGGGATTCTAAGGCGGTTAGGGCCTGAAGCGTCCGAGTGGTGCTGGACAGTTCTCGGTCTACGGCGGTGGCGAGGTTGCGGGCCGCGAGAAGGATGCGTCGTTCTGAAGCCGCTTGCTCTTGGCGCGAGAGTTGATAAACAACTGTAACGGCGAATAACATTACGGGCACTAAGGTTCCGGCAACCAGTAACACTAAATACCACCTTAAGGACAGCATCCGGCTATTGGTATGGGGGGGGTGAGAATACTCATTTATGGAGGTCGGTTGTTGGCTAGCAAGCCTCAACCCTTTCGTCTGAATTGACTCGATTTTCCGCCATAGATTATTCATAGGCTGCGCTGCGGCGAATGTTGGGGAAAAAGATTACTCTGGCTTTGCCTAAAAGGACGTTCACTATTGCTCCCCACGAAGATTCGCGCGACAACTCTAATGAATACATCTACCTAGTCCAATGGGTTTTCTTTCCCTTAGTCCAGATTATGATAACAATTTGACCGGGCAATGATGCGATTTTCGCTCCTCGCAGTTTCCCTCATGTCTCTAAAGATTAAGATTATGGATTAAATCGTCATCTATCGATGAATTGTAGTATAATACTACATTAAGTGCGATCGCCCTAACAGGAGCAAACAATATGAAAGAGCTTGTCACCCTTAAGACCGTTACTCATATCCCTTCATAATTCCGCAACCTCCAATGTTTTTCGATTTATTCAATTCTGAGATCGAGAACGTTCCTCTGCGAGCGTTGCGGCACGCAATCGCAAGCATTGAGGTAACTAAAAGTGAACTTAGAATCTTTAGGCTGGAATCATTTTTTCGCAGATAACTTTAGCTCGTACCAAGAACAAGGCTACACCGTTGGTCGAGTCATTCAACAGCAGAAAAATCGCTATATCATCTCCAGCCAATCGGGAGAAATACCCGCCGAAATTAGCGGCAGAATGCATTACCAAAACTCCTTTCCAGCCGTAGGAGATTGGGTTGTTATTGGCGAGAAGCAAGCGAAAATCTACGATATTTTGCCCAGAAAGAGTAAGCTATCCCGCAAAATCGCCGGAACTCAAACGGACGAGCAAATTATTGCTACCAACATCGACACCATCTTTCTCGTTTCTGGCTTAGATCGAGATTTTAACCTCAGAAGAATTGAGCGCTATTTGGTCTTAATTTGGGAAAGCGGCGCAACGCCTGTCATCATCTTAAATAAAGCCGATTTATGCCCCAATTTAGAACAACATCAAGCAGAACTAGAAACAATTGCTTTAGGCGTCCCCATCATTTGCATTAGCGCCTTGAACAAACAAGGACTTGAAGCCTTATTGCCTTATCTAGAATTCGGGAAAACAGTCGCTTTAATCGGTTCTTCTGGCGTGGGCAAATCGACGATTACCAATCAACTCGCCCAGCAAGAAATGCAAGCCGTCAATTCCCTCCGCAAAGATGCGCGGGGGAGACACACAACCACCCATCGGGAATTAATTGTTCTTCCCTCTGGGGGTTTATTAATTGATACTCCCGGAATGCGAGAAATCCAGTTTTGGCAGGGTGAAGAAGGATTGCAAGAAACCTTTTCTGATATTGACAAACTCGCTCATTTGTGTCGTTTTCGCGATTGCCAACACGATACAGAACCAGGCTGTGCCGTCCAACAAGCCCTCTTAGAAGGAACTCTGAGCCAACAACGCTTTGCCAGTTACCAAAAGCTGCAACAAGAGTTAGACTATGCCGATCAACGACAAAACAAAAAAGCCGCTTTAGTAGAAAAAGAAAAATGGAAAAAAATCCATAAAGCCCTGCGAAAAAATCCCAAGGGTTAGCTATATTGACGCACTCCCCAATTCTTGGGAATCTACAGGAAACAAAGGTTTTCTAGTATTGTTCTACTAGGTTTCGATCCCCCCTAACCCCCCTTACAAAAGGGGGGAACCGGAGTCAAAGTCCCTCGCCAAATGGGGGATTTAAAAAGATTTCCTGGTTGACTAACAATCAAGATAATCGTGTAGGTTGGGTTGAGGTACGAAACCCAACACAACCCTGGCTGCTGTTAGGTTACTAAATTCCCGAACTGCGCCCTGAAAAAGAGGGGAGTTTCATTTCCTCCCCCCATCCTCCCATCCCCCCATTTCCCCATCCTCCTAGCCCTCAGACAAGGTGAGGAGAAAGGCTAAATTCGCCTCTGCTTTCAGGGCGTGGGGGGCATTAGCGGGCATAAAGATAAATACGCCAGGTTCTAAGGGTATCTCTTTTCCTTCTAGAGTTAGGGTTCCTTGTCCTTCAAGGACATAGACAACAGCATTCCGCGTTGAGGTGTGTTCGGTAATATCTGTACCCGCCGCTAGACAAAAGAGCGTGTATTGACAACCGGGAACTTTGAGCAAGACTTTGCTGAGTACGCCTGTTTCTGCATACTCAATTTTGTCTTGGAGTTGAGCAACGAGGGATTCTCCTGGGGAGAGGCTTTGCGATCGCACTGTTGGGGTATTCATAACTTTTCTCCTAAATTGACTTCCGTTCAGCAGATAAAATCAGGTAGCCTAGTTCCCGTTCGTATTGCTTAAAGACGCGCCGGATCGCGAAGAGGCGATCGCGCAAACCGGGTTGAGTCAGTACGTTCCAGAAAAACTGACTCGCATCTACCCATCCTTCATCCTGGATAATGCGAGTGGGGTTCAGCAGTTCCATCGCCCCCGTTTGGCGTTGTACCACCTCAAACCCGGCAGTTTGGCACAACTCAATCCACTCTTGTTCCGATAGGGGAGTAGAATTGACGCGCAGGGCTGCGGCTAAGGCTTGGTGAATTTCGGTTTGACTCGCACGCGCCAGCAACTCATGGGAAAGAAACCGTCCTCCCGGCTTGAGGCGATCGCAAATCCCTTGTAAAACCTTCGCTTTCCCTAGAGGGGATTGCATTGTTAGAATCGCTTCAGCTAGCACGCAATCAAATTGTTCGGGAATGCGTTCTAAATGAAAAATATCCCCCTCAATGACTTCAACGCGATCGCTTAAACCCGCAGCTTGAATATTGACACGGGCGCGGGCGACACTTTCGGGATTTTTTTCAACGCCCACCACCCGAACGCCGTATTGTTGAGCCAGAGCGATCGCGCTATAACCAAAACTGGCAGCCAGTTCTAAAACAGTTTCCTCCGGCTGAAATTGCGCCCACTGGCACAGTTGAAGCGTTGCAGCCTTACCACCCGGACGCAAAATTTTCTTACCCGCCGCCGCCATCACTTGATGAGCGCTAGCGGTTTGGAAGTTCAGGGTTGATGGAGTCATGGTTGGTTTCCCAGTAGCCGATAGTTCTACTGTGCCAAACCTATCCTCAGAAGAATATGAGCTACCTCAAGGATGCTCAATAGTTTGAGCATTGAGCAATTGGGCAAACTGAGATTGGCTTTGAGAGAGTAAGGTTTGGCGATCGCCATATTCCACAACCTTGCCTTGCTCTAAAATTAGGATGCGATCGGCTCGTTTCAAGGTCTGCAAGCGATGGGCAATAATAATCCCCGTCCGGTTGCTCAACAGTCGATCGATAGCCCGTTCTAAAAGAGCTTCCGTTTGGGGGTCAAGGCGAGACGAGGCTTCATCTAAAATCACTAAACTGGGGTTTTTGAGAAAAACGCGCACTAAAGCCAGTAACTGGGCTTGTCCGGCGGAAAGTCCGCTACTCTCGGCACCCAGTTGCGTATTGAGTCCGTTGGGAAGCGACTTTAACCAGGGACTTAACAACAGCGTTTCCATTGCTTCCAGAATCACAGTATCGCTAATGTGCGGATCGAAAAAGGTGAGATTATCTCGGACGCTGGCTTGAAATAACTGCACATCTTGGGTGACTAAGCCGACGCGCTGGCGGAGTTGAGACAGACAAGTTTTGGCGATCGCGCCCTCTCCTAACCGAATTTCACCCGATTGAATATCGTAAAATCGCAATAGCAAACGGGCGATCGTACTTTTACCGCTTCCCGTTCTCCCCAGAATGCCTAAGACTTGACCGGGGGGAAGTGAAAACGAGACATTATGTAGCGTCCACTCGTCTGGGTTTTGACCCTGATAGCGAAAGTACACGTTTTCAAAGGTGACTGCACAAGCTGTTGAGGGTAGCGGTACGCCCACTGATTGCTTTAAACGAGGCTGGATACTCAATAACTCGCGGATGCGATAGATGCTGGCTTCTACCTGTTGCAGTTGTTCGAGTTCTTCGCGAATGCGTTCGATGGGTTGCGAGAGCAGATTGGTGTAGTGAAAAATGAGGTAAGCGGTGCCAATCGTAATCGCGTTTTGCTGCCACAAATAGGCAGAAAGAGTGAGGGCGATCGCATTTCCCAGGGTAAATAAGCCCACGCTGCTAAACCACAGTACCGTACTGGCAAACCGGGCCTGGTGATAAACCGGAAGCCAGTGTTGCAACAAGGCATAAAAGCGATACATGACATAGGGAACTGCACCGTTAGCACAGATATCTTCGCGTCCAGCAATTTGTTCGCCTAAAGTGCCATAAAATTCGGCGCTAATTTGACGATATTCAGCCCAAGGCGCGATCGCACCAGAACGCAACCCCAATAACACCGACAGCGCCACCCCGGCGAATAGGGTGAGACTCATCCCCGCAAAGGGGTTCTCAAACCACAAAACCACTAGAATGCCGATTAAGAGAATACCGTTACCGAAGACATGAATCACTAACTGCGAGAAAAATCGCGACAAAGCATTGACATCGCCATCCACCCGCTCTAGCAATTCTCCTGGCGTGTGAGCCTTATGGAACGATAAATCGAGTTGGAGACAATGGGCAACCAAGTCAGATCGCAGCGCATTTGTAGCAGTCCAAGCAACCGTTTCGCCCCAATAGGTGGCGCTGAGTGAGAAGACTTGCGTTAGAAGCGCGATCGCGCTAAACGCCAGTGCAGCCCAAGGGAGCGATTGCGCTTCGCCTCCGGTAAAGATCGTATCGATAAAATAACTGAGAATTTGCGGATTGATAATTTGCAGCGCAATGCTAGTCAAAAGCGCGATCGTTAAGCCCACAACTGCGCCCCATTGTGGCTTGAGATAATTGGCTAAAAGCGCTCCATATTGCTGAAGGGGAATTTGCATAAAAAATCCGCGTTAACATCGATCGAGGGAAACTCATTGACGATCGAGCGATCCCCCTCACCCCCGATCCGCAAGCCTTCTAAGACTGTCGCCTCCCCCCTGTACAGCCTTTGACGAAGGGAATTTAGCGGGATCGAGCCGTATCTCATTCAATCAAAAAACGCCATAACAGCAATCTTGCCCTGGTAAAGAGCGATGCGTCCGGGCGGGGAATTGAATGACATTGTTGAAAATTTGGGTTCTGTAAGCCACTGAGTAGCCCAGAAGGGGGTTTGAGGGGAGGGGGCAATTCTTGGGGGAATCGCCCGATCGAACTCCTGAACCCTTGCTTCTGTTATGAATTGAATCGAGCTATACCCAACCTCAAACAGAAGATGGGTCAGTAAACTGGGGCTAAAGAAGCAAGGAATCGGCATAACCCGAACGTTCAGAATATCGTAAATTCCAACTCTGACGTAAACCTTTTTTGGCTCCTAGCCGGAGTTTTTTGACTCCTAAACGGAATTTTTGGGTTTTGGCTCTACCCAGCGATCGCACAAGTCATCAAGGGTGGCTTTGGCGGTAATTGTTTCCCACCCAATCCAATCGTCGGGAACGAGGTAGACGCGCTGCATTTGCATCGCTTTGAGTTGTTGCCACAGGGGATTGTGCGGCTTGACTGGCTTGTGAGGTATCTTCCCCAGTCCAAACAAATAGGACATCGCCATCGGCTTGTTCTAAGCGTTTCAAACTAATCGAGACTTGAATGGGGTTGCCAAACTGTTGTTGAGCTTCAGAAGCAGGAATGTTTTGAACCTCCGGTCGTGCCAGTCCCGCATCTTGTAAAATAACCCCCACAAACGAATCGTGTAGATAGAGGTTGATGCTGTCGGGATAGATTCGCACAACCGACACTTGCGGTGGAAAAGGCAACCCTTGGGAGGAACTGGCAGCTTCGATCGCCTCATGCAATGCTGAAGCGCGATCGCCATGCCGCTTTAAACTCCTATTGAAAAAGATTCTTGATTATTCATACCGCGTCTGCCGAATAGATGCAAGAAAACGGGTATTGAGGGGAGTCAAGGAACGGTTGAGGCGATGCGCGTCGCTCAGTTGAAAACGGGTACTAAACTAATCTTGAGAAGTGAGTGCGGATAGCGGTGGAACTTTAGCCTTATCGACTGCTTGTAATGCTTCAGGGATCTGTTTCCAGGGAATATCCCCCGCCTTACTCTTCAGGTAGAGTTCCCCAAACTCCAGCAAGGCGGCCGCTTGCGAAAGGGGGACTTGCGTTAAAACATAGGTAGCTTTATCCGTTGCCGAAAAGGAAACCGAACAAGGGCGATCGCAAGTCCATAAACACCCAACCGACCGAATTTCTAAATCATTTTTATGCACCCAATCTTGATGTAATTTAGTCAATTCTTGGTAAAGAGTTGCCCCTTCAGACTGTTCGTAATTCACCTCTTTAGAGTGAACGGCATTGCAATATTTGCACACTGACATAACGTGTTTTGCCATCGTTTTTAGGGTTGCTCCACAACATATTTCCAAAGATCGTCAACTACCCGATTCGCCGCGATTAGTCCGCAGCAGCCCCAATAGGCGGGCACTTCGTAGACGCGATCGCGCTGAACGACATCCAATCGCGACCAAAGCGGATCGGTTTTCATCTGTTGTAAGCGTTGCTCAGAAGAAGGATCGACATCGTTAAATACAAATAATACGTCAGCATCAACCTCAGCAATCTGCTCTTTACTGATATTAATTTGAATATGCCGCCAAATCCCATTTTCCTGATGAATGTCAATATGTTGTTGATTAGCAGGGCGAGAAAGTCCGGCTTCTTCTAAGATGTAACCGGGAAACGAACCCCGTTGCATCAACCCCACTCCCTGTTGATGAATCCGAATTAAAGAAACCGTTGGGGGACTCGTCATGTTTGCTCTCAATGCAGCCAAGCGCCGATCGTAGTCTGCTAGAACCTGAGTCGCCTTTTCCGGTTGACCAATAGTCTGACCGATGAACTGCACAATTTCTCGCACCTCTCGCCCATGATTGAAGTCATAAACCACCGTCGGCGCAATTTGCGATAAGCGATCGTAAAGGGGTTGGTGATACCAGGAAAACGCCAGAATTAGATCCGGCTTGAGCATTACAATCCTTTCCAGGGAAGGCTCTTGCGGTCGGCCCAACAACGGGATATCCACCAGGCGATCGTCAAGATAGGATGAAAAGGGATTGGCTGCCCCCACCGGCTGAACCCCCAAGGCGAGCAGCGCATCCAGTCCAAATCCATCCAGGGTGACGATCCGCTGAGGGTTCAGCGGAACGCAAGTTTCACCCATAACATGCTGCACCACCTGGCAAGAATTGGGGGGTAAGGCCGTTTCCTGCACCGCCGGACGCTGACAGGCAGCGATCGCCAAAAGGGTGCAAACTAGACACAGGCAAAACTTAATCCAGCGCCGCATATTCTAAAACTGGTAGACAACACTTGCCGTAATACTGCGAGGGGTCCCCGGATGCACGGCCCCAAAGGTCCCCTCGTAGTATCGTCGATCGAAGGCATTTTTAAGGTTAATCTGGGCGGTTAGATTGGGGTTAAAACGGTAAGCCGCAAATAGATCGACGGTGGTGTAACTCGGTAGCTGATAGACATTGTTTAAGCTTTCCCACCGTTCGCCAACATAAAAGATCCCGCCGCCTAAGCTCAAACCCTGCAAACTGCCATCAAAATCATATTTCGTCCACAAGCTAAAGCGATGGGGAGCCGCTGAAGGCAGGCGATTTCCTTCGGGAAAGCGGTTATCGCGGGTAATTTTGGCATCTAGGTAACTGTAGGAGGCAACAATACTCCAGTTGGAGGTAATGCGCCCGCTGATATCTAACTCAATTCCCTGGCTTTCCTGTTCGCCCGTTTGCACGCTGAAGCGGGTATCAGCTGGATCGGGGGTGAGGACGTTATCGCGTTTAATCTTAAACAGGGAGAGGGTTGCGCCCAAAGCCCCATTGAAAAATTCGGTTTTGGCTCCAATTTCATACTGGGTGCCAAAGGTGGGATCGAAGGGATTTCCCGCTGCATCGGTACCGGAGTTAATCTCAAAAGAACGGCTGTAGCTGGCGTACAATGAGAGCCAATCCGCAGGCTGATAGACGATACCCAGGCGAGGGCTAAAGTTTTCCACTGTTTGATCGCGAATTAAGGTATCGGTGAGGCGGTTGGTTTGTTGCAGCAGGGCGTTATTGTAACGTCCCCCTAAGAGCAGCTTGAAGCGATCGCTAAAGGAAATGGTATCTTGCACGAAGACCCCAAAGCGGCGTTCCGGGTTGGTGAAGGAACTGCCAACGGTGAAGGTTTCGGTATCGTTACCATAGTCGGGATCGAGGATATCTAACAAGACTTCCTCTTGTCCGTTAAAGTTGACTGAGGGAAACTTGCGATACAGATAGTCGGTACCAAAGACAACTTCATGGCGCACTGGTCCTGTAGCAAACCTGCCCGTTACGTCAATTTGACCTAAGTAGTAGGTGATATCTTGTTCGGTGGCACTTTGCGATCGCTCTAAGGTTCGTCCATCCTCTCGTAAAGCATCGGGGTTTGTGTATTGGACAAAATTACGACTGGCATCTACAAAGTTAAGCACATTGCGAATTTGCCAGTTCTGGCTAAAGTTATGCTCCAACGTGGACAAAATCGAGAGGTAGCGAGACTCAAACTCATCCCCCGGTTCATTCAGCAGGCGACGAATGGGCAATTGGCGAATGCGGGAAAACGGAACGCCAGGAATTGATAAGCCCACATCGGTAATCCGATCGTCTCGGTTGTACTCTAACTCAACAGTCCAGCGCGTGCGATCGGTAATTTGCCAGCTAATCACCGGGGCAATGAAAAAGGTACGATTGTTGATAAAGTCGCGGAAACTATTGGCATCCTCGTAAGCGACGTTTAAGCGATACAGAACAGTACGTTCGGGATTTAATGGGCCGGATAGATCGACCGCCCCGCGATAATAGCCAAAGCTACCCACATTCGCCTCAATTTCGGCAAAAGGCACCGATAGCGGTTGTTTCGTTACCAGGTTCACCACGCCACCGGGAGCTAAATCGCCAAACAGCACGGAAGCCGGTCCTTTCAGCACCTCCACGCGCTCGGTATTCGGATTTAAGGAAAATCCGACAAAGTTAGGAAATTCTACCCCGTTGCGGCGATAGTTGCCTGTATTGCTGCCCAGAAAACCGCGTAAAATTAGTTGGTCGTAGGTGCCAAATGCAGGCCCCCCGGAGGTGACGCCGCTGACGTTGCGGAGCGCTTCCCGCAGATTGGTTGCTCTTTGATCTTGCAATACTTCTTGAGGGACAACTTGAATCGACTGTGGAATATCGCGGATCGGGGTAGGGGTGCGCGTGACGCTGGTGGCGTTGGGTACGCGATAGCCTTCTTGGGCGGTTGTGACTACAATTTCAATTTCCTCTCCCGGTCGATCTGTAGGAGGATTGAGACGGTAAGCAAACTCGTTTGCCCTTAAAATAATGGGTTCTGTGGGTAGGGCGTTAGATCCGGTGACGCTGACTTGAAGGGTGTTGGCCCCTATTTGCACAACGCGAATATTGGCAATTTCTGCTGTTGGGTTATCGGCGTTGAATGCTTGCGCTAAGGTTGCATTGGGAATATCCGCAATGAGGCGATCGCCTTCTGTGCGAAATTGGCGACTATCGATAGATAAGGTTTGACCTTCTGCGGTCTCTAAGATAATTTCTAAGCCAGAGTCGCTTTGGTTCAGTCTGACGCCTGTAACGGGGACTGCAATAGCCTCTAGTTGTGCCACCCATTCTTGCACGGTGGTTGCGGGTTGGTTTGCGGTGTAGGTATCGAGTGTCAGAGGCGGAATTTCTGCAACTTCCTCGCTCTCTACTGCTTGCGCCCACCCCATATGGAGCGTGCTAGATAGCACCATGACTAGACCGAGTTGTACCGAAGGAAAAACGTAATCCATCTTTATTGCCACTCCAGACACCACGCTTTGCTTGGGGCAATCTCTATCCCCAGAGCCAGCAATTGTTTAATTGAGAACAGTTCCTAAGAATATACCGGGAAAGTTCCCTCGCTAAAGTTGGAGTTTGATGGCTAGCTGGAGTTTTTAGACGGCTATGCGGATAAAGAGGGTGGGGAGAAACAAGTGCAAAGTACCGAGTACCGAGTACCGAGTGAGAAGAGGATGGGGAGAAAGGAGTGCAAAGTACCGAGTTCCGTAGCTTGCACACCAAGCAGCGGTGTTCCGAGTGAGAAGAGGGTGGGGGAGGAGGAAGAGGGAAACTCTGCTTTGTATGCCTGTTAGCTACAGCACTTGATGTTAGAGAACGCGGCTAAGGTGACTCGATGTTGTCGCGCGTATTCGCTGGGGTTGAGGCCGAACTTTTTGCGGAAGGTGGCTGCAAAGTAACTGCGATCGCTTAATCCAATTTGTCGCGCCACCTCTGCTACGCTGAGATTGCTGCTTTCTAACAAGTGTCGTGCTTGTTCCAGGCGATAGTCCAGCAGATAGCCAAAAACGGTGGTACCAAACACTTGACGAAACCCTTGCTTGAGTTTGCAATCATTCACTGCAACTTGACGCGCCAATTCTAGGAGCGATGGGGGATTGGCGATATTCTGAATTAAGATATCTTTGGCTTGATGAATGCGATCGATGTCGTCGGTTTTGAGAGAAACGCCCTCGCGTCGATGAGAAAGCGATCGCTCAAACTGACCAAACTGAAGGGTCATTAATTCCAACGCTTTCCCTTCTAAATAGAGTTGCTTCATGGCACCGTGGTAGGGACAATGCAGAATTTGGTGAATCGCGGTTCGCATGGCAGGCGTGATGCTGCCTGGGTAATAGTAAGGCTCGATTTTGCCTTCTATGGCTTGGCGAACTTCAAGGGGGAGCGATGCGATCTGCTCTTGGGTGAAGTTGTTGAGAAAATAGGATGGGGCGAATGCAACCTGAAGTCGGGTTAGTTGTTCCCCTGCGGGCCAATCTTCAATCTCTAGGGTATCGGGAGAAGAGCTTAAGTAGGTACGCCCCGATCGTTCGTCTACCCGATCGATGACGCCTTTGATCGTTGTACTCACATCCCCGACAATGAAAAAACTGAGGGTTGACCAGTTGCCCTCGCCATAATGTTCGCTCAACTGGAGATTGCTCTGGGGGACGTACTCATAAAACCGCAGTTTCAAACCCTCTTTTAGGGAAACGATCCACTCTTGCACCTTGCCTAGATGGGGAACATAACCTTGCCATCCGATGGTCGAGCTATCGTTGTAACTTACCAGGCTGCCAGCTTGTTGGCTTTCTTCCCATAAATCGTTGCAGTTTTGCCCGGTGAGATTCATCCTCATGGCGATCGCCTGACCTCTGTTGAGAAACTAGATAAGAAGGGGTTTAAGCAGTTGCTAGATGTTCTCATTTACTAGAGAAAGGTGTCAAGAATATCAATGTACGTAGATGGAGGGCAGATCGTTAAAGCGTCCAATGGTTTCCACGCTGCCGTTGTTGAGTAGAATAATGCGATCGGCGCGTTGCAGAACGGTTCGACGATGGGAAACAACCAAACAAGTTGGCATCCAAGTTGCTGTTAAAGCAAACAGGCGCGACCAAAGGGTTTGTTCGGTTTCAATATCAAGGGCGCTGGAAAGATCGTCAAACACCAGTAATTCTGGCTGGCGGAGGAACATGCGGGCCGCCGCAGCGCGTTGCAGTTGCCCCCCAGACAGGCGCATTCCTTTAGAACCAATAACAGTATCAAGTCCATCGGGCATCATGGCTAAGTCTCGATCGAAGACAGCCAGCGCGATCGCCCATTGGAGTTGCTCGTCAGTGTAGTTTAACCCCAAGGTAATGTTATCTCGCAGCGTGCCGCTAAAAAGCTGAGGAACTTGCGGGGTATAGGCGCTCCTGGGGGGAACAAAGAATTGATGAGGATGGGTGACTTTCTGAGCGTTCCAATAAATCTCTCCGGCTTGCAACGGTAAAAGACCGATTAACGCCTTTAATAGCGTGGTTTTGCCCGATCCAATGGGGCCTGTAATTGCGGTAAAACTACCGCGCTCAAGCCGCAAACAGACATCGGTAATGCCGCGATCGCTACCGGGGTAGCGATAGGTTAAGTTGAGAGCCTCTAACGCTTGCAGGCGATCGCACGCTTGAGGGGGTTGCAGGGCGTTCAGTTGCGGTCGATTTCCCGTGAGGGTGGGTAAGTATAGGGGGTGGTGGGAGGCGATCGCTTCAGCCTCGCAACCTAAGAATCCTTCCATCCGCTCAAAGGACACTTCTGTTTGTTTGGAAAGCGCTAAAAAACTTCCCAAAAAGCCCAGAAAATAGGTGACATAGGATAGGTAATACACAAATAGGGCAAAATCTCCCACAGAGAGCGCACTGGCATCAGCTTGCATCGAGCGAGCGGCAAAAAATAGAATTGCTCCAGTCCCTAAGCTGACTAAGTTTTCAAAACTGGAGTCTAAGAGCGTGGAAAAGAATCGATCTTGCACCATCAACTGGCGACGGCGATCGCACAAGCGCTGAAAGCGATCTAATACCGTAGGTTCGGCCCCTGCAACTTGAATTGCTTGAATCGCGCTAAAGATTTCTCCAATCAATCCCGTCACTTCCTGAGTAGCTTGACGGCTGGCGCGGCGATAGCGTTTAATCCGATTGGTCAGCAAGTGAACGAGCGCAGCAATGAACGCTAGGGGTAGAAAAACAAACAGGGTAATTTGAGCATTGACGCTCAACAGAAGCAGCAGCGAACCCACCGCGAACAGCCCTTCGCCCAAAATTTCATTTGTCCCAACCACCGTATCCTCAATTTGGGTAGCATCATCCCGAAAAAAGCCGATCGCTTCTCCAGGAGAAAGCAAGGCATCTGGCTTGCCACTTGCAATTAAAGGTTCGCCCCCAGGACGTTCCAGCAATTTCGCCAAGAGGTTGCGCCGAATCAAAGCACTCATGGTGAAGCGGTGTTGAGTTTTGGTAATTCGGCCGGTCAAGATCGCAACGATCCGAGCAATACCCGTTGCTAGAAATAGGGCTATCCAAACCCACGGTGAAAGGCTAAAGTCAGATTTGGCGGTTAAAGTATTAAAGAATTCGCGAATAATCAAGCCTGGGATAGCAGGCAATCCCGCAATGAAAAGCCACAGAAGAGTATCAGTCCCGTACAAGCGTGGCGCGTAACTCAGCATTTGCCACAGGAGAGACCAAATTGAGACGCGGTGTGTTGCCATTCATTTCCCCCGATATAGAGCAGATTCTAGAGGTACGGCGACCTACGCCGAATCTTCGAGCTTAGTCCCTCAGTCTGTGCGTCGGTGTTTTAGTGTAGTAGAAAACAGGGTCAGGGTGAAGCAGGTTTGTCCGGGTAAGGGCGGATCGAGGGTTAAATCTCCCTGATGCGATCGCGCAATTTCCCGTGCTAGGCTCAATCCTAAACCCAGACCTTCCACTTGGCGCGTCCGGGCTGGGTCGCCGCGATAGAAACGCTCAAAGATCCGATTGCGATCGCTCTGAGCAATCTCGTTTGAGGCATTACTCACCTGAATCGAAACTCCCTGGGTGTGGCGGTTGGCAGTAATCTGAATCCACCCCTTGGGGAGATTATATTTAATGGCATTGCTAATCAAGTTTTGCAAGACTTGAATCAGCAGATCGCGATCGCCCCAAACATCCAACCCCGGAGCAATCTTGGCTTGCACCTCCAGATCGGGTGCTAGCAGTTCAATATCCTCTAACATTTCAGTTAGCAAGCTTGATAAATCGATCTTTGTGCAATGCAAGCTCATCTGTCCGGCGTCGGCGAGGGATAGCAGCAACAACTTCCGCACGATCTCGCTGAGGCGGCGGACTTCATCAAGTAAATGACTCAGGCTTTGCTGAATTTCCGAACCCGGTTCGGCTTGTTGCAGGGTGCGTTCGAGTTCTCCTTGCAAAATGGTGAGGGGGGTTTTCAGTTCGTGCGCCGCATCGCCACTAAAGCGAGACGCTTGCTTAAAGCCGCGTTCCAAGCGTTCCAACATCTGGTTAAACACTTGAATTAACTCAATAAATTCTAGATCGGCACTCTCGATGGGAACGCGCTGTTCTAAACCGTTAGCGGTGACATTGGCAACCACCTGAGTTAAGCGTTGGATAGAAGATAAGCTACTTCCAGCAATGGTCCACGCACCTCCAGCCACCAGCAGCAACACCCCTGGGATCGTAACGGCAAAGATGTTGCGGACGATCGCCATCTCTTGGGTAACAGCATTCAGGCTGACTGCGATCGCCACTTGAGCAAAAGGCGTTGTCGCGGCCCCAATGCGCCATCGCCCGCTAGCCGTTTGCTGAGTCATAAACCGAGGCGCGGGTGGGGGCGGACGTTGACCCGGAGAAGGGGGGCGCGAGATCCACTAGAGACAATCTGCTGGCGAGTAAGGGCTGAGTCGAAGGACTTACCAGCAGCATACCCCACCGCTTGAAAGTGGCGATCGCAACTATAAAGTCCGGCGCTGTCATCTGCGTTCAGCGCCGGGATACATCAAATCAAATTCACTTTAACTTCTCGCAAACCTCTACACTTAGATAAGCATTTCTTAAATCGGCATCAGCCAGATTTGTATCCGTTAAGTTCGCATCTCTTAGATTCGTTTGAGTAAAGTTTGTTTCAGTTAAGTTTGCCCCGATTAGGATTGCTCCAGAAAGGTTGGCGCGGCTTAAGTTGGTTCTAGTCAGATTCGCTTTTGTTAAATTAGCACCACTCAGATTAATGCCTTTTAAGTTCAGGTTTCTGAGATTGGCTGCCATTAAGTTCAAATTCCTGAAATCTCTTTGACCGGCGGCATATCGGCTATAGAATTCGTTAATATTCATAATGAGAAGACTCCTAGAAATCATGGGGCGATCGCACTTAGTCCTAAATCTCAATTCTAGTTAGTATCGAAACCTGCTCTTACTCTGTCTGTGTCTAGAAATTTCCTTACGCTTCCGTTTTTCGCTCGGTGTTTCAAAATGACGATTTTTCTCAAGTCTGGAAAAACTCCGGCTTTGGAAACCTCTCGTTTAAACCGACGCAATGCAGACTCGATGCCTTCGTTCTCACCCAGAATAATTTGGGTCATTGATCCTCGTCAATTATTCAATAAATTAATTAAGGCTGATGAGCGTCTTTCTCATCATCAAGAAGTCTCCTACCAGCCTCATCTTTGAGAATTAGAGAATTAGATTCGGAGAGACGTTTTTAGAACGAATTACATGACCGAAAATAAGCCTTACCTAAGACAGTAGCACACAAATGGCAGAATTCAAGACATCGAGATTCTCCATCAAGTCTCAATTTTGCCGATAGAGACAAAAATTACAAAACTGTAATTGAGACTCAGGGTAATTTGTAATTACGGATTCGCGATCGCTACGCATAGCTGCATTCCCCAGACCCGTACTTTTTCAACCAATGGGCAATTTCTTGGTTTACCCGTTCTGGGTGTTCGTCGTAGGGACAGTGACCCGCATCTTCAATTTCGACTAACTTCAGATGGGGACTGTGTTCGGTGAGTTGTCGTCCCCAAGCAATCGGAATCACTTTATCCTGCTGACCCCATAAGACTAAAGTGGGTGACGTAATTTGGGGCAATAAATCTTTGACATTTGGGGCAAAATCTCGCCGAGTCCGCGCTTTAGATAAGCGACAAAACACCCCAGCGGCCCCTCTATCGAGGGGGGGAGTGGTAAACAAAGCAACCAGTTCCTCGTTCACCACCTCCGGATTAACATAAATCTTTTTGAGGACAGAACGAATAATTCCCGGTTTGCGGGTGATGAGTTGAAATAGAGGACGCAGCAGTAGCGGGGAAGCGAAAAAGCTTTCTAAACTCCCTACTAGCGGTTGCAATTTGGCGGGTAAAACCTCTTGACGAGAAGCGGGAATTGTCAGCAGGATCAATCCTCCTACCATTTCAGGATACGCCGCAGCCGTTGCGATCGCCACCAGCGCCCCCAAAGAATGACCCACCAAAATCACCGGCGTTCTAATCCAAGTTCGCCAAAAATCATAAACCTGTTCCATCCATAGCGTCACCCCATATTCGGCTGGCGCTTTTTCCGATGCGCCAAACCCCAACAAATCCATTGCATACACCGTATGAGATTCGCTTAAGGGGTGTAAATTATAGCGCCACTGACCCAACGCCGACCCAAACCCATGCAAAAACAGTAACGGCGGGTTCGTTGCAGCAGCAGTTGAACGAATATAAGTGTAGCGAACTTGCCAACCCCGCCAAGCCCAGTCGCGTTGTGCGCCAATTTTTGAATACCAAGAAGGAGTTGCAGAGGACATTGTTTTTATTGGGAATTGGGAGTTGGGGAAAGAGGGTGGGGGATGGGGGAAGAAGAAGGAAGTGGACTTGGGAGTTAGGGTTGGGGAAGAAGAGATAGAAAACTTGATAACTTAATCAACTCAGCACTCATTTCCTCTTTATCCAGTTTAAATCTTGGCACAATGCTTAGATCCCTCCCGTCGTTGCAAACGTACATTAAAGGTATAAGTCAGTTGGCAGAGATTAACTGTTTCAGGGTGCCTTCGAGAAGAGTGTCTCATTTATTTTAACGAGACACACTGAACCCAATTATACTAATTTACGACTTAATCCTAAGATGTCTACTCACTCCCATCAAGCCAGAAATTACCTTGCTAGTTTATTAGAAACTAAAAGTTTAGATGAATTTAGCCAGCAACTCGCCTGCAACTCAGAGAATTTACCCCCAAAAGTGAGAACATCGAGGCGCTTTACCATTTCCAGCGTAGAACAACAGTGGCAACTGTTGCAGGTTTCTCCAGAGACTCAAGCAAACTTGCTAGATGAACAAACGCGATCGCACCTAGCATCCTACCATCACCATATCGAAAACTTCATCGGTACGGTGAAACTTCCAGTGGGTCTTGCAGGCCCTTTGCGCGTTAATGGCTTATTTGCCCAAGGCGACTATTACATCCCGCTAGCCACCACAGAAGCCGCTTTAGTTGCTTCCTACTCGCGAGGGGCGCAACTGATCTCCGAAGCCGGGGGATGCAGCGCTATGGTATTAAACGAAGGCGTAAACCGTACCCCCGGATTTGCCTTTGCAAACTTGCCAGAAGTGGGAATCTTTCTGGCGTGGGTCGTTAACCAACAAGATGAATTCAAGCGCTGTGCAGAAGCCACTACCCGCTACGGTCAGTTAAAAGAAATGCGGATGGCAGTCGAGGGAAATCACGTTTATCTCGATTTCCAGTTTACGACAGGCGATGCGGCCGGACAAAATATGGTGACAATTGCCACTGAAGCCATTTGTAACTATATTCGCGATTTTGCCCCCGTTAAGCCACAATATGCGTTCGTTGAAGCCAACCTTTCCGGCGATAAAAAGGCAAGCGTTCAATCCTTTATTAGCGTTCGCGGTAAAAAAGTAACCGCAGAAATCACGCTTCCCTCAGAACTCGTTCGCAAGCGTCTCCATGCAACACCAGAACAGATGGTCAATTACTGGCGGATGTCTGCCTTGGGAGGTGTTCTCAGCGGTACAATCGGCATTCAAGGGCATTATGCGAATGGTTTAGCGGCCCTGTATCTGGCTTGCGGACAGGATGTGGCCTGTATTGCAGAGTCAGCCGTAGGTGTCACCCGTTTTGAACTGACGGAGACTGGCGGGTTATATGCAGCCGTCACTCTCCCGAATTTAATGGTAGGAACAGTGGGAGGCGGGACAGGTTTACCCAGTCAACAGGCTTGTTTAGAAATTCTAGGATTAGCAGGAACAGGTAAGGCGCGGGCGTTTGCTGAGGTTTGTGCTTCTTTGGTGTTAGCAGGCGAACTCTCCATTATCGGCGCTTTGGCTTCTGGTGAGTTTACCCGCGCCCATCAACGACTAGCCAGATGTGCTAAGTAGGCGATCGCCATTAGGGGTTACAGAGCCTAGCCGATACAATTGGGGAAGATCCAAAAAACAGACTGCTTTAACCAATGGTCGAAACCTCCTCGCAACAGCAGCACACTCCACCGCTTGAAAGTGGCGATCGCTTAAATTGCTATCAGTTTGAGCAACGCTACAATGCCACCCCCCATCTCAGAAAAGCCGAACTTATTGAAGGAGTGGTCTACGTGCCTGCTGCGCTGCGTTTTAGAAGTCATAGTCAACCTCACGCAAATCTAACCATTTGGCTTGGTAATTATCAAGTAGCAACCCCCGGTATTGAGTTAGGAATTGAACCAACTGTTCGCTTAGATTTGGACAATGAACCCCAACCCGATGCAGTGCTAATCATTAACGAATCTTCTGGAGGACAAGCACGCCTCAGCGAGGATGATTACATAGAAGGGGCCCCAGAATTGGTTGCAGAAATTGCAGCCAGCAGTGCCGCGATCGATCTAGGCGATAAAAAACGGGCTTATCGTCGCAACGGCATCCGGGAGTATATTGTCTGGCAAGTATTTGAGCGAAAATTAGACTGGTTTTATCTACAACAAGGGGAGTATATTCTGCTGCCAACTGATGAGAAGGGAATCATTCGCAGTCAAGTATTTCCCGGCTTGTGGTTAGCTGTTAATCACCTACTGGCTGGCAATATGGGGCAAGTGCTAGCTGTATTGCAAGAAGGTCTGATATCGCCCGAACATACTGCTTTTGTCGAGCAGTTAGCGCAGTAAGTGTTTCGCTCATTTCAGCAGTTCTTAGTCGGTGTAACTTGTGGTTATATAGTTCGCTGAGGAGTTGTTATGAGAATCGCCATAATTTCAGATATTCACGGAAATTGGGAAGGTCTGAAAGTGGTTTTACAAGATATCGAGTTACAGAGTATTGATAAAATTGTTTGTCTCGGAGATTTGGTTGAGGGTGGCGAACATAATGATGCTGTTGTTGAATTCATTCGAGAAAATAATATAGCAACAGTACGAGGTAACCATGATGAATTCAATGATTGTCAACTCAAGCAGGATAATCAAAAATGGTTAAAAGAATTACCGGATTTACTGATTGAAAATAATTACATCTTTACCCATATTTCTCCTCGCCTTAAGAAATGTGCTATTAGCAATAGCATTGAGGCTTGGAATGTTTTTGATGAGGTCAGTTTTCAAGTCTGTTTTATCGGACATATTCACTTTCCTGCTCTATTTGGCGCACAGCATGACGAGTTCGGAGAAGCCTGCTCTTATTTTGTTGATTCTGGTAAATTTGTTTTAAACACTCAAGATAGTTACATTGTCTCTTTTGGAGCTATTGGTTATTCGCGTGGAGGTGGAAAGTTTGTAAGATACGGCATCTTTGATGCTGCTGAGAATACAGTAGAGTTTATTAAGCTTGAAGGGCCGCTATTACCCTATGGATTATCTATATAACAGCACTATTGGCTGTTGAAGTTGCGATCGCAATTACAAGGTAACTCAAAATGGGGTAACTTGCACGCTTCGCGCTAACATTACCTTTATACTTGGGTATCCAGTTTAAATCTTGGCACAATGTCGCGATCCATACCGTCTTGGCAAAAGTACATTAAAAGTATGAACCCATCGTCAAAACTTAACAGTGTAGCGATAGATTAGCCTAATGTTTTTCCAGAAAGTCAAGCGAACTTGGTCAAAGAGTAAAGTGCGATTCCTACGGATAACCTCGCTAACGCACTTTGCATCCTACCACCACCCTATCGAAAATTTTAGCGATACCGTCACAACGCATTATCAAAGATGGGTGACACTGCGCTAACCCGTTCTACAGTAGATCGAGAGGCTGAATCGATTCTAAGTGCTGAGTTTTGCTTAATAATTAGCTATCTTTTATGAAATTAATCTCAAGTCCGACTAAAGTGACCCCTGTACAACAGTCTCCTCTACGATGGTGGATTTACCAGCGGGAACGGTTTCCCTTGGTGACAAATGGTTTATTAGTTGCAGCGTTTAGCAGTTCGGCTGTCAGTTACTCGGCGCTAATGCATGGAAATGTTCCCCGTTTCGCGAGTTTTCTGGTAGCTTTTGTAACTTGCTTGATTTTCTTTTTGCAACTGCGAATTGCCGATGAGTTTAAGGATTTTGAGGAGGATATGCGGTTTCGTCCCTATCGTCCGGTTCCTCGCGGCTTAGTCAGTTTACCAGAATTGGCGACGGTTGGAGTCGCTAGCGGCGTGCTTCAGTTGGGGATGGCGGTTGGCTTAGGCGGTTATGGTGAAACGGGGTTGCCTGTTTTAGTCTTACCATTGGTTGTCACTTGGCTGTATATCGGCTTGATGAGTCGGGAGTTTTTTGTCCGCGATTGGATTAAGGCGCATCCGATTATCTATATGCTGAGTCATATGGTGGTGATGCCGTTGATTTATTTCTATGCAACGGCGTGTGACTGGTTGGTGGCCCAAATGCATCCCCCGGTTGGACTTCCTTGGGTTCTGGGGGTGAGTTTCGTTGGCGGGTTAATGATTGAAGTGGGCCGCAAAATTCGTTCTCCCAAGGATGAGGAAGTGGGTGTCGAAACCTATACCTATCTCTGGGGACAACGCAATGCTGTCCGCGTCTGGTTGGGAATTTGTCTGGGGATGGCAATCTTAAGCGCGATCGCATCTTATCATCTCCATTTCCTTTGGCCTACTCTTGGCGTTCTCTTCGCTCTAGCCACAGGCAGCATTACGGTTGCAGTCTCTTTCCTCAACTCCCCTCGCCGCAAACGTGGAAAGCAGTTTGAATGGATGTCTGGGATTTGGACTTTACTCGTTTATCTGTGTTTAGGCTTGTTTCCCCTCCTTACTTAGTGCTGAGTGTAAAGTGCTGTAGCTTGCTTCCGCGTAGCGGTGTGCTGAGTGGGGAAGAGGATGGGGAGATGGGTAGATGGGGAGGTGGGGGGAAAAAAGTGCAAAGTTCCGAGTTCCGAGTGCCGAGTGGGAAAAGAGTGTGGAGTTAGTAGAAAACTCCCTTCTTCCCCAACCCCTAACTCCTAACTCCC